>JANYCM010000266.1 GCA_025360285.1 Sphingomonadales bacterium | reverse complement strand
GCGCTGGCCAGCGCCGCCGCCTGGGGGGTGACGCCGGGTGCGCCACCGATGTTGGCGCGGCCATCGGTGAGGACGACGACCAGCGGCGTACGGCCGCGGGTGCGTTCGGCCTCGGCCACCCGCCGGGCGAGATCGATCCCTGCCGCCAGCGGCGTGCCGCCGCCGCCGGCCAGCGCCGCCAGTTCGCGCTTGGCGCGGGCCAGGGAACGGGTCGGCGGCAGGCTGATTTCCGCCGCCTCCCCCCGAAACGCCACCAGCGCCACCTCGGCGCGTTTGACATAGGCGGCGGCGAGCAACAGCTCGATGGCGCCCTTGGCCTCGGCCAGCCGGGCGAAGGCGGCGGAGCCCGAGGCATCGACGGCAAATATCGTGGTGGCCTGGGCGCGGGCGACAAAGCGCCGGATGCGCAGGTCATCATGGCGGATCGCCAGCCGGCCATCATCCCGCCGGGGCCGCAGTTTCTGCCAGGGGGCGGCGGCCTTGATGGTTTCGATGAGCGCCAGCCGGGCGCCGCGCCCCGGCGCCCCGGCACGGACACCGGCGGGGCGGCCGCTGGTCAGCGAGCGCAATTTGGCGCCGCTGCTGCCGCCACCCGGCGCCTTGAATTGAATACCCTTGGCCAGCGCATCGAGCAGGCCGGGGGGCAGCGCCGTCTGCGCCGCATCGAGGACGATATCGGTGGCATCGGGCGGCAGTTGATCAGGGCTCTCGTCATTGTCCGGGCTGCTGTCATCGCTGGACGGCGGCGGTTCGGGCGGCTGGTCCGGGGCTTCTTCGGGTGGCGGCGGGCTTTCGCCCGGCGGCGGGCGCGTGGCGCGCGGGCCGAGCACGAGTTGCGCGGCGATCTCCATGTCGCCGGCGGCGATGGCGCGGCGGCCAGCCAGCGCTGCATGGGCATGGGCGACGCGCTGCGCCTGGATCGGGGCGCGGATCGAATCAATGCCAAGGACGACGCCGGCGCTGGCCAGCGCCGTACCGCAATCGGCGACGGGATCGCCGGCTGCAATGTCATCGACCTGCGGAGGGAAGCCGGTTTCGCCGGCGATGAGCGCCGCCATGGGCAGGCGCACCTCGGTCAGATCGAGATGGATGGCGAGGCGGTCGGCGAGTGCGGGGGCGACATGATCGTCGCTGCCGGCCTCTGATTCATCGAACAGCACGAGGCGCGGGCCGCCGTCATCAAGCGCGCCGGCGAGGCGCGCGGCAAGCGCCGGCGCCAGGCGCTCGGCCATCGGGATGAGCAGCACGCCGCTGCCGATGTCGGCCAATAGCCCGGCCTTGTGAACCGGCCGCCCGGCGGCGAGCGTCGCGGTGAGATCCAGGCCGCCATCCAACGCTTCGGCATCGGCGCTGGCCGGCAGGCGGCGCACGCTGATGACGCTGGCCAGTGCCGCCGCCCAGGCATCGCGCACCGGGCCGGGGCGGGCGCGGAGCAGGATGCCGCCGAGGCTTTCGGCCTCGGCAATCAGTTCAATGGCGGTCAACGCCAGTGCCCAGCGAGTGGCGCTGGCGGCTTCGTCGCTCACGCCGGGATGAGTTCGGCGACGGCGCGGGCGATGCGGCTGGTCGATCCCGTGTCATCGAGCACGTTGCGACGCAGCCGGTGGCGCAGCGCCAGCGCCGCGACGGCACCGACATGCGCCGGGGCGACGGCCTTTTTGCCGGCCAGCGCCGCGGTGGCGCGGGCGGCGCGCAGCAAGGTCAATTCGCCGCGCAGGCCATCAGCGCCGACCGCCTGGCACAGCCGGCTGCCGAGTTCGAGCATGGCATCGCTGACCGTCACATCGGGCAGGCGCTTGCGGGCTTTGGCGATGGCAGCGAGCGTGGCGGTTTCGGCGGCGGCATAGGTTTCGGCAAAGCCCGCGGGATCACGATCGAAACGGTCGCAGCGTTTGACGATCTCGATCCGGTCGGCAAGATCGGTGGGCGTACGGACATCGACCGACAGCCCGAAGCGATCGAGCAATTGCGGCCGCAATTCGCCTTCCTCGGGATTGCCCGAGCCGACCAGGATGAAGCGCGCCGCATGGCGGATGCTGAGGCCTTCGCGTTCCACCAGATTCTGGCCCGAGACAGCGACATCGAGCAGCAGATCGACGAGATGATCCTCAAGCAGGTTGATCTCGTCAATATACAGAAAGCCGCGATTGGCCTTGGCGAGCAGGCCGGGTTCGAAGCGCTTCTCCCCTGTTGCCAGGGCGCGTTCGAGATCGAGTGCACCGACCACCCGGTCCTCGGTGGCCCCCAGCGGCAGATCGACGAAGGGCACCGACACCTCGGCAGTGCGCTTGCCGGCGGCGGCGCGGCAATCATCGGGGCACGGCGCGGTATCGGCCGGCGCACAGCCATAGCGGCAACCGGCGACGATTTTCATCGGCGGCAACAGCGCGGCGAGCGCGCGCACCGCGGTGGATTTGCCGGTGCCGCGATCACCAAAGACCATGACGCCGCCCAGCCGCGGCTCCACCGCCGCCATCAACAGCGCCTGTTTCATTTCGGTTTGGCCGACAATGGCCGAGAACGGGAAGGGAGCTTTCATCGACTGTCCAATTGGCATGACAGTTGATGGGCGGCAAGGGTGGGACGCTTCAGTGCGGCGTCCCGGCTGACATCGGGGCTGCCCGATCGACATAATCCGTCGACCAGAGGCCGGTGGCGGTGCCGATGATGATTGTGTCGCGGTCGGATCCATCGAAATGCGCCGCACCGGCGGGGACGAGAAGATAGCTGCCGGCCGGGAAGGCGCGGGCCCGGGCGCGGTCGAGGCGGTTGCCATAGCCGAGGTGGAGTGTACCGCGCGCCACGAAGACGCGGGCGGTGGCACTGTGCCAGTGCGCCGCGTCCCAGACGCCGGCGGGGATGAAGAAAGCGTAGGTGAAGGCGGTGCCAGGGGTGTCGCGATTGCCCTCCAGCAGGGCGAAGCGGGTGCCATCGGGGTTGGTGCGTTGCCAGACGATGGCATCCGGATTCCAGTCGGCGGGGGTGGCGGCGATGGCTGGGGCGGCGGCAAGCGCGGCGGCGACGATGAGGCCGATCATGCCGGCACCGCTGCGGCCAGAAAGCAGCCCTGCCGCGCCGTATGGAGATGCACGAACGCCGTGTCGGGCCGGGCGAACCATGCCGCCAGGCGGGCGCCGGCGGCTTCACCTTCAGCGACATCGGCGTCGATCATCATCGATTGGGCATTAAAAGCACGCAGCGACAGCAGACGGCGGCGCAGTGCTTCGGGCAGTTCGCCGGGCGCGGGCTGCGCCGGTTGGGCGCCTTCGCGGATGAAGACGGCATGGCTGGCGCGGAACGGCGTGTCGCCGGGCAGATGCTGGTGATTGACGAGGATCAGCGTCTCGCCGACCGCGGCATCGGCGAGGCTGACGCGGCAGGGGAATCCGGGGTTGCTGGTGGCGGTGATGCGGCGGGCGTGTTTCGCGGCAAGTTCGGCGTCACCAAGGGCAAAAAGCGGCGCGAACGGCGCGGGGTCAAGGGGGTGGATCTGGAAGGTCATGGGCTGGCTCCCTGGTTGGTGCCGGGGAGATAGCGTGGGTTGGGCGGGGATGGCTGGCGGGATTCGGACGCGGTGTTGGATTATCTGGAGGGCGGAAAGCAAGGAAGGGCTTGGGCAAAGCCCAAGCTGACGTCAGACGAGATCGGCCAGCGAAGCTGTCCGCCTCGCTGGCCGATCTTGCGCCTGCCGGCGCGCTGCTGCGTTGCGCGCTCGCGGTGCGGCGCTACGCCGCCGCTTCCACCCGGTGCAGTGCGCACTGGCCCCAGATATCGCTCAGCGCCCGCACCAGGCGATCAATGTCATCATCCGAATGCACCGGGCCGGGCGTGATGCGCAGGCGTTCGGTGCCGACGGGGACGGTGGGATAGTTGATCGGCTGCACATAGATGCCATGGTTGTCCATCAACCAGTCGCTGATCATCTTGGCCTTTTTGGCATCACCGACCATCACCGGGATGATGTGGCTGGGGTTTTCCAGCTGGGGAATGCCCATGGTACGCAGCGCGGCGCGCACCTTGGCGACGCGTTCCTGCTGGCGCTTGCGTTCGAACGGGCTGGCCTTCAAATGGCGGACCGAGGCCAGCGCGCCGGCGGCGATGGCCGGCGGCAGGGCGGTGGTGAAGATGAAGCCCGAGGCGAAGCTGCGCACGAAATCGCACATCGCCTTGGAGCCGGCGATATAGCCGCCAACAACGCCAAAGGCCTTGCCGAGCGTGCCTTCGATCACCGTCAACCGGTCCATCAGGCCTTCGCGTTCGGCGACGCCGCCGCCCCGCGCGCCATACATGCCGACGGCATGGACTTCATCGATATAGGTCATGGCGCCGTGCTTTTCGGCGACTTCGATGATTTCCTTGATGGGGGCGATGTCGCCATCCATCGAATAGACGCTTTCAAAGGCGACCAGCTTGGGCCGACCGGGTTCGATACCGGCGAGCAGGCGGTCGAGATCGGCAACGTCATTATGCTTGAATTTCAGGCATTCGGCGCGGCTGTGGCGAATGCCTTCGATCATCGAGGCATGGTTGAGCGCATCTGAAATGACGATGCAATTGGGCAGCTTCGACGCCAGCGTACCGAGCGCCGCCCAGTTGGAGACATAGCCGCTGGTGAACAGCAGCGCGTCTTCCTTGTTGTGCAGATCGGCCAGTTCAAGCTCAAGCTGGCGGTGAGCGTGCATCGTGCCCGAAATATTGCGCGTGCCACCGGCGCCGGCGCCCGAGCGATCCAGCTCCTCATGCATGGCTTCGATGACATCGGGGTGTTGGCCCATGCCGAGATAATCATTGGAGCACCAGACGGTGACTTCCTGGGTGGTGCCGTCTTCATTGTGGCGGGTGGCGCGGGGATATTCACCGCGGCGGCGCTGCAATTCTGCAAAGACGCGGTAATTTCCGCGTTCCTTCAGGCCATCGAGCGCGGCCTGGAAATGGGCTTCATAATCCATCTTTGTCTCCCCGAACCTCTTATTGCCCTGCGCTTTCAAGGGCTGCAAGCGCATTTGCCTGCCGTAACGTTAAAGCTGGCTCGCCCACTGCCAGAACTGTCGCCCTCGGCGGCGATGAAGCAAGGCGCCGGTCGGCCATGGCCCAGCGAAACAGCGCCGTATCCTGCCACGGCACAACCAGAAAGCCGTGTTCGATAAAGGCCAGCAGCACCAGCGCAAAGGCCAGCGCATAGCCGGTGGCAAGCCCGCCATCCGCCGCCAGCGCGGCATTGCCCAGCCAGGCAGCGAGCAGGATGATCCCCGTAAGGCTGGCGGCAAAAAACAGCCGCGCCGGCCGAATGCGGAAATAGCTGGCGAGATAGCGCATGTGATCGGGCATCATTTCGGTCGACAGGTGCGGCACGCCGGCAAAGATGTTGAACTTGGCCGACAGGCGCATGACGAACAGCAGCACAAAGGTCAGTGTCGCGGTCTGGTTGGGTTGCCCCCAACTGGCCGCCGCGATGACGCCGACGGTGACGAACATGGCGACTTCATGGTGGATGAGCGTGGCGGCGGCGAGGCGGAAGCGCCGCCAGCCGGTGGCATCGGGCGGGCAGGCCGAACGGTTGGGGCCGGTAACAAAGCCCATCAGGAAGCTGAGTTCATGCCAGCCCCACAGCACCAGGGCGCAGGCAAAGGCCGCATAAGCCGCCGCGCTGCCGGTCATCGGTGCCGTCGCGATGATGCCGGCCATGGCAAAGCCGCTGGCCACCGTTGCGCCGACCATGCTGGCCGGCCAGGTGCTGCTCGGCAGCCGATCGAGCCACAGCACAAAGCCGGTGGCGACGAACCACAGCACGGTGGCGAACAACAAAGGCAAGGCGAGCGCCGACACCGGACTACCAGACGGGCTGGAGCCGGACGGTGGCGGGCAATTCACTGCGCTGCACCGGTTGCAGGTAAAGGCGGGCGAAGGTCAAGCCGGCGGCGAGCGACAGGCCAAAGCGCTTCAGGCCGCCGATCACGCCGCCCTGTTTGTGCGCCGCATCGATGCCGGCCGAAATGCCGCGCATCTTTTCCAGCAACATCCGGAATTGCGGCGCATCGGTATCGAGCGCCAGCGGAAACACCTGCGCGGTGATGCGGGTGGTGATGTCGAACACCGTGAAATCATATTCGGTCGGGTCAATGCCAAAGGCGTCATACAGCACCGGGCGGTTGTGATCGCGGACGTACATCGTCGCATAAACGGCGACGAGGAAGAAGCGGATCCACAGCTTGTTGTAACCCGACAGGAGTTTCGGGTCGGCGCGCATCAGCAGGGCGAAGGCCTCGCCGTGGCGGAATTCGTCGGCGCACCAATTCTCGAACCAGCGGAAGATCGGGTGGAATTCATGTTCGGGATGGCGCTCGAGCTGGCGGAAGATGGTGATGTAGCGGGCATAGCCGATCTTTTCCGACAGGTAGGTGGCGTAGAAGATGAATTTCGGCCGGAAATAGGTGTATTTCTTGGTCTTGGTAAGGAAGCCGAGATCGATACCGATGCCGGCATCCTTCAAACTGTCATTGATGAAACCGGCGTGGCGCGATTCATCACGCGCCATCAGCTTGAACAGCGCCTTGGCATCCGGATTGCTGACCCGCTTGGCGATTTCGGCGTAAAGAATGCAGCCTGAAAATTCCGACGTCATCGAGGACACCAGGAAATCGGTGAATTCGATGCGCAGCGCCGGCGGCAGGTTTTCGATGACGCCATCGAATTCCGCGGTGCGCTTGAAATGCCGCTTGTTGGGGTCGGCGGTCATTTCAGCGATCAGCGCATCCCATTCGGCGCGCACCGGCGCCACATCGATACGGTCCATCGCGGCGAAATCGGTCGTGTAAAAGCGCGGGGACAGCACCGTGTCCTGATTGGCCATCGCTTGCGTCACATCGCGGGTGATTGCCACATCGCGGTCGATATCGCCTTCGGCTTCCAGCAGGGCGACGGGAACATGCGCGTTCATCGCGGCTTCTCCGAGGTGAAGGTGATTTCGTACAATTCGGTCAGATCAAGATTGGCGCGCAGCCGCGTCCACCATTGCGACACCAGCCCGGCGCGTGACACAGTGGCGCGGCGGCGCAGGGTGATCGCTTCACCAAAGGGCAGCCGCACCGGGGCGCCGTGCACCCGCACCTGGTCACCGGGGCCGATGGCGACATTGCCATCAAGTTCGACATGGGCGTGCAGCGCCTCGGCGGTGTGTTCCACCGCGATCGTGCAGCCGGTTTCCCAGCTTTCCCGGCCGAACAGCCGCGTCATGCCGGGCCGCTGCCGCCGGCGGTGGCGATGCGGCGCGTCGCCGGCAGCGCATCGGGCGCCACGCTGGTATTGGCATCGGGGCCGGTGCCGCCGATGGCTTCGGCCTTGGCCAGGCTGGGCACGACATGCTGGCCGGGGACCAGCAACTGCGCAAAGGCGGCGCGGTTGGTGTGGCCAAAGCTGCCGAGTTCGATGATGCGGCCGGTGGAATTGTCCTTCAGGGTCAGCGCGCCATCGGTCCATTGCGTAACGCTGACGGCGCCATCGCGCGGCACTTCGTGCAGCATGCGTTCGCGCATCAGGCCGCGCATGACACCGCGGATGAAACCGCTGTTGGAGCCGGGTTCGAGCACCAGCGCCACCTGGTTGGTCTTGGCATCGGTCGCGACCAGCGCGCCATCGGCGCGATCGGCAAAGCGGAAATCGCGGGTGACGGCAATGGCGACCTGATGTTCGCTGCGCAGTTCCGGCGCCGTCGGCCGCGCCGGCAGCACACCGAAGCGGATACCGAAGACGACGACGATGGTGATGCCGATCATCCCGGCGGCGCCATAGAGCGCGCCCCTGGGGAATTTTTCGCCGCGAAAATCGCTCATGCCGCCACTCCGACCGGGATCGTCGCCGGCAGCGTGACCATCGGCGCGGCGAGCGGCCGGTGCAAGCCGGGATCGGCCTTGGCCAGGGTATCGGCAAAGATCGCCACAAAACCGGTCGGCACGGCGCGCAGCATCGGCTGCGGCCGGGCGACAGCCCAGGGGCGGACATGCGGCCACATCTGCAACCAGGCGAGCGGGAAGCGACCGGCGGTTTTCAGCGCAATATCGGCATGGCCGGGCCCGGCGGGTTGCAGATCGGCACTTTCGATCTGCGCCAGCGGCAGGTTGACGCATTTCGGCAGCGCCATGCCAAAGCGCATGACGAGGCGTTTCTGGGTCAGCGTGTACACCGTCGAACGCGCCTGGGCGAAGGCCAGCAACGCCAGCACGGCCAGCCCGAGCAGCGCGACGCCGAGCGTGACGGCGGCGCCCAGAGGCCCGGTGCCGCCAGCGACAAAGGCCAGCGAGGCGACGAAAACGAACCAACCGGCCACCAGCCGGACATGGAACACCGACCGTGCCAGCGCCTTCCAGTCCGGCGAGCCCTGCCAGACGATCGATTCGTCCTTGGGCAGGAAGCCCGGCAGGCCCTTTATCGGTTCGTTTTCATATTCGGTTGTCATATCAGCGGTTCCGAACGGGCCGGCGTCGCCCACAGATAGCCGGCGCCGAAATAGGCCTGGACCTTTTCCTCTTCGAGCAAGGTGATCTGGTCCATCGACGCCAGCGTCGGTGAGCCGACGAACTGCGCCCCTGTTACCGCATCCACCTTGACGGCGCGACGTGACACTTTCGACATCGGCATCGGCACGATGGCAGTGCCGCCGTCCGTCAGCGCGACTTCGAGGTAACGGATGACATGTTCCGAACGATCGACCCAGATATCGCGCACCGTGCCGGCGATGACATTATCCAGGCCGGTGATGGGCAGCCCGCGCGGATCGACATCACGGCCTTCGACGACGATATGTTCGGCAACCCGCATCGGCACGATGCGCGGCCGGTTGAACATGTCGACGTCCGGGCGATCGGCGCGCTGGGCATAGCCGCCGGGGCCGACGCCCGAGCTCAAGGGATTGCCCAAAGGTTCGAACGGTGTGCCGGGATAGGCGCGATCAGTGATGTTCTGCGGCATCGGATCGCGGCGGCTTTCACCGGGCATGACGACGGTGCCGCGGCCAAAGGGCAGTTTGAAAAATTTGTCCGGCTTCATGGTCAAAATGCCGCCGGCGGGTTCGACCTGGCCGGTAAGATCATCTTCCAGCGGATAGCCTTCGCGCCGGTCTTCACCCCGCAGGTACCAGATCAGCCCGAGGAAGAACATCGCGAACATGTAAAAGGCGAGTTCGGCGACATCGAGCCCCCCGACGATGATGACATTGGACATTGACGTTCCCCTTCAGGATGCGGCGTCGGCGAGGCCGAGGCGAGCGCGGTGGGCGAGGCCCGGGGTCCGCCGCGCCAGCGGTCCCAGGGCAATAAGGGTGGCAAACAACAGGGCAATTTCGATGTGCCAGACAAAACTGTAACCGCTGGCGGCATCGACAAAGCCGGCGCCCAGGCGCCCCGACATGGCGAGCGCGCCGAAACCATCACGCAGCGACCCCGACAACAGGATGGCAACCCCGGCAGCGCTGGCCTGCACCGACCCCCAGGCCCCCAGTGCCAGCCCGGATTTGCCGGGCAGCGCCAGCCGCATCGCAGCGATCATGGTGCCGACGGCGAACAGCCCGCCGCCCAGCCCGATGCCGCCGGCGCCAACGCACAGCAGCAGTGCCGAATGCAGCGGCGCCGACAGCACGACGACGGCAAAGGCGGCAATGCCGATCAGAACGCCAGCCCCGGCCAGCTTGTGCGGGTCTGCCGCCCGATCGAGCGCGCGCGCGGCATAGGCGAAACCAACGATCATGCCCGCCGACCATAGGGCCGACAGCGCGGTGGTCTGACCCACGGTCAGCCCCAGCACATGACCGCCATAGGGTTCCAGCAGGATGTCCTGCATGGCAAAGCCGGCAGCACCAAGCCCGAGCGCCACCAGCAGCCGGCGGGTGCGCGGCGGCGCAGTGAAGCCGGCCCAATCGGCCGAGAAATTCGCATCGGGATCGCGGCGCGTGCCGCCTTCGACCCGGGCCTCCTGTTTCCACAGCGCGATGGTGTTGACCAGCACGGTGAGCACCGCGGTGCCCTGGATGACCTGGACGAGCTTGGTCGCTTCGAAATCGGCGAGCAGGCGCCCGAGCACCAGCGAGGAGACGAACATGCCGACAAGGAACATCACGTAGAGCAGCCCGACGACGCGCGGGCGCTTGTCTTCGGGCGCCAGATCGGTGGCAAGTGCCAGGCCGGCGGTCTGCGCCGTCGCCATGCCGGCGCCGACGAACAAAAAGGCCAGGCACGCCCCGGCCACGCCGATGGCAGGGCCGCCATTTTCACCCTTGCCGGTCATCAGCAGCATGGCGAACGGCATCAGCGCCAGGCCGCCGAACTGCATCATCGTGCCGAACCAGATATAGGGCACGCGCTTCCAGCCGAGCACCGAGACATGGTTATCGGATTTATGCCCGATCAGCGCCCGCGCCGGGGCGAACAGCAGCGGGATCGCCACCATGGCGGCCACGAGACTGGCGGGCACGTTCAATTCGACGATCATCACCCGGTTGAGGGTGAAATTGAGCAGGACGAAAGCCATGCCGACCGAGACCTGGAACAGCGACAGGCGCAGCAGGCGCGGCAGCGGCAGATCGGCGCTCGCCGCATCGGCGAACGGCAGGAACTGCGTTCCCATCTTGCCCCAGAAACGCGAGCGGCTCATGCCGTCAGCACCTCTTGCGCATGGCTGGTGTAGAAACCCCGGGCGACGCGGGTGTCGCGGCCCAGCCTGGCGCGCGGCACGCGGCTGAGCCGGGCCCGCAGATTGTCATGGCTGACCGGGATGATCGACGGCGAGCGATCGGACTTGGGAAAGAATTGCCCGATGGCACGGGCGGTACGCAGCAACGGCGTGCCCGGCGCGAAGGTAAAGATCAGGCTTTCGCGGGCACGCTCGGCAAGGCCGGCGGCGGCATTGGCGATCTGGTCAGCTTCATAATGGATCAGCACGTCCATTGAGACGATATGATCGAACTGGCCCAGCCGCGGATCGAGCATGTCGCCCGACAGGAAGCTGATCTTGCCATGGACATCCTTGGGGGCGCGTTCGACCGCGATCGAGATGAGCTGTGGCGAGATATCGATGCCGACAACATCGGCACCGCGCCGTGCCGCCTCGATGGCCAGTGCACCAGTGCCGCAACCGGCATCGAGGATGCGGCGGCCAGTCAGGTCCTGCGGCAACCACGACAGCAAGGTATTGCGCATCTGCTCGCGGCCGGCGCGGACGGTGGCGCGGATCTTCGATACCGGGGCGTCGCTGGTCAGTGCCGCCCAGGCATCAAACGCCGTGCGGTCGAAATAATCCTCCAGCCGGTGACGCGTCGCGTCCCAGCCGGGCGTCAATGCCGAGGCCTGCGCCAGGCTCATTCGAACCCCAGAAATTCGAAAATGTCGCGATCCTTCATCGGATTGGCTTCGAGCGGCCGCGTACCGGCCCAGAGCGTTGCCGCCAGGCGCTTGTATTCATTGCAGACGGCTTCGATCTCGGGGGTCGAATCCATTTCGAAAATGGTGCATTTCTTCAGCCGCGAACGGCGGATGGCGTCGAGATCGGGGAAATGCGCCAGGGTTTCGAGGCCGGTGGCGGCGCAGAAACGGTCGATTTCATCGGTCTGCGCCGACCGGTTGGCGATGACGCCGGCCATGCGGACTTCGTAATTCTTCGACTTGGCCTTGATGGCGGCAACGATGCGGTTCATCGCGAAAATGCTGTCGAAATCATTGGCGGCGACGACCAATGCCCGGTCAGCATGCTGAAGCGGGGCCGCAAAGCCGCCGCAGACAACATCGCCGAGCACATCGAAGATCACGACATCGGTTTCTTCGAGCAGATGATGCTGCTTCAACAGTTTGACGGTCTGGCCAACGACATAGCCGCCACAGCCGGTGCCGGCCGGCGGCCCGCCGGCTTCGACGCACATGACGCCGTTGAAACCTTCGAACATATAGTCTTCGGGCCGCAGTTCCTCATGGTGGAATTCCACGGTTTCCAGCACGTCGATGACCGTCGGCATCAGCTTCTTGGTCAGGGTGAAAGTGCTGTCATGCTTGGGGTCGCAGCCGATCTGAAGCACCCGCTTGCCGAGCAGCGAGAAGGCCGCCGACAGGTTCGACGAGGTTGTCGATTTGCCGATGCCGCCCTTGCCATAGACAGCAAAGACCTTGGCATTGCCAATCTTCATATTGGGGTCGAGGCTGACCTGCAGGCTGCCTTCGCCATCGGGCGGGGTGACCTTGGGCCGTTCGAGATCAAGAAGTCCCATATTTCGTTCCTCAGGCCGCCTGTTGTGTCACACCGCCGGATACCCCTTCCAGGATATCCTCGGCGGCGTCCGTTGCCGCATAGAGCGCTGCCAGGGTGGCGGCGTCCGGCGACCAATATTTGCGTTCCGATGCTTCGATCAGCCGGTTAGCGACCTTGGCAGCGGCACGCGGGTTCATTTCGGCGATGCGATCGCGCATGTCGGTATCGAGCACATAGGCTTCGGTAATGCGCTGATAAACCCAGGGGTCAACCTCCCCCGTTGTCGCTGACCAGCCCATCGTCGTCGTCACCGCCGCTTCGATCTGGCGGACGCCTTCATAGCCATGGCGCAGCAGGCCTTCCTGCCAGACCGGGTTGAGGATGCGGGTGCGGGTTTCCAACGCGACTTGTTCATTCAGCGACCGGACCTTGCCGGCGCCTTGCGTCTGGTCGCCGATATAAACCGGCGCCGCCGTACCGCCCTTGGCGCGCGTGATGGCGCGACTGATCCCGCCCAACGTATCGACATATTGATCGATGGTGGTGATCCCGAGTTCGACGCTTTCCAGATTCTGATAGGCGCAATCGACGGTTTTCAGCGATGACGCCAGCAGTCCGGCGCGGCGGACGGGTTCACCCTTGACGCCATAGGCAAAGCCCTTCTGGCGTTCATAGCAATCGGCGAGTTCATCGGGATCGGTCCAGCCGCTCGAATCGATCAGCAGATTGACGTTGGCGCCATAGGCACCCTCGGCATTCGAATAGACCCGCAACGCCGCCGTTTCGAGGTCGCAGCCATGTTCGCTGGCATGGGCCAAGCTGTGCTTGCGGACGAAATTCAGCGTCGTCGGTTCATCGGCCTGCGACGCCAGCAGCGCGGCTTCGGCGAGCATCCGGGTTTGCAGGGGCAGCAGGTCACGGAAGACACCGGACAGCGTCACCACCACATCAATGCGCGGCCGGCCCAGTTCCTCGAGCCCAATCAGTTCGGCACCGGCGAGGCGGTTGTAGCTGTCAAACCGCGGCCGTGCGCCGATCAGCGCCAGCGCCTGCGCCAGTTGCGCGCCTTCGGATTTCAGATTGTCGGTGCCCCACAGCACCATCGCAACGGTTTCGGGAATATGCCCCGAATCGACCAGGCTGCGATCAATGATGCGCTGCGCCTGGGCAAAGCCATCCTTGACGGCAAACGCCGACGGCAGGCGGAACGGATCAAAGCCATGGATATTGCGCCCGGTCGGCAGGATTTCGGGGCTGCGCAGGATATCCCCGCCCGATACCGGCCGGACATAGCCGCCGCCAAGCGCCTGGACGAGGCCATCAAGTTCGTGATTGGTTGCCAGCGCTGCATCGAGCGCCGCCAGTTCCTTGAGGATCGGCGAGTCCCCCCGAATGCTGCCGGCCACCAGGCCTTCGATCGTGGCACGCGGCACAGGCTGTTCGCGGGTCGCCGCCACCGCCGCCAGCATGTCGATGCGTTCTTCCGGCGTTGCCGCCCGGCCGGCGACATGCAGCCCTTGCGGGATCAGTTCGCGTTCGATTTCATACAGTTTCGCCGCCAGCGCCGGCACGTCGCTGCCATCCAGATCGAGCGCCGCCGCCTGTTCGGTGATGACCTCGTGCAGCGCGCTCAATTCGTCGCTGGCCGGATCGGCGCTGCGCCAACGCTCCACGGTTGCCTTCAGGTCCGACAGTCCCTTGTAAACGCCCGAATTGGTCAGCGCCGGGGTGAGATAGCTGACCAGGGTGGCCGCCGAGCGCCGCTTGGCGAGCACGCCTTCCGACGGGTTGTTGGCGGCATAGAGATAGATGTTGGGCAGATCACCGATCAGGCGTTCGGGCCAGCATTTCGCGGTCAGCCCGGTCTGTTTGCCCGGCATGAATTCCAGGCTGCCATGGGTGCCGAAATGCAGCACGGCATGAGCGCCGAAATCATCGCGCAGCCAGCGATAAAAGGCCATGAAGGCGTGGGTGGGGGCAAAACGGCCTTCGAACAGCAACCGCATCGGATCGCCTTCATAGCCCAGCGCCGGCTGGATGCCGACAAAGACATTGCCGAATTGCGCCCCCAGGATGAAGACATTCTGGCCATCTGTCTGGAATTTGCCCGGTGCCGGGCCCCATTCGGCCTCGATTTCCGCCAGATGCGGTTCCGTGGCGACAATATGATCGGCGGGCACCTTGGCATGGACATTGGCTTCCATGCCATGCCGCTGGGCATTGCCCTGCAGAATGCGGGTGCGGACATCATCGGCGGTCGCCGGCACCTCCACATCATAGCCTTCGCAGCGCAGCCGCTTAAGCGTTTCGTGCAGCGATTCGAACACCGCGAGGAACTGCGCCGTGCCGGCAGCACCGCCGCCCGGCGGGAAGTTGAACAGCACGACGCCAAGCTTGCGCTGCGCGGTTTCGGCGCGGCGCAGCGCCGTCAGCTTGATCAGGCGGGCCGCCAACGCCTCGGCGCGTTCGGGGCAGCTTTGCATGGCGCGGACCTGGCCGCCGGTGGCCCAGGCGCAGCCGCGGGCGCAGCCGGTGCAGGCGGCATCGGTGCCATCCGAACGGCCGCCGAACACCATCGGCGTGGTGCCGCCATCCAGTTCGGGAATGGCGATCATGATCGTCGATTCGAGTGCCAGCAGGCCCTGGCGGTTGGCGCCCCAGCCTTGCAGCGACTGAAACTCCACCGGGTGCGCGGCGATATAGGGGCGATCAAGCCGCGCCAGAATCTCCTCGGCGGCCTTGGCGTCGTTGTACGCCGGGCCGCCAACCAGGCTGAACCCGGTCAGGTTGACCACGGCGTCAACGCTGCTGACGCCATCCTGCATAAACAGCGCCTCGATCGCCGGCCGGGCATCAAGGCCACCGGCAAAGGCCGGGATGACATTCAGGCCGCGCGCCTCCAATGCCCGGATAACGCCGTCATAATGATTGGCATCATTGCCCAGCACATAGGAACGCAGCAGCACCAGGCCGATGGTGCCGGCATCGGCCTTGCGCGCCGGCAGATCGGCCAGGCTACTGCTCATCCGGCCCGGCAGATCGGGGTGATAGACGCCGATATCGGGATAATCGCGCGGCAGTTCGACCTTGAAACTGCCGCGTAGCGCCGCCCGCGGCCCGGCGGCATAGCGATCGACCAGCGCCCGCACCATGGCAAAGGCATTGTCGTCAGAGCCGGCGAGCCAATATTGCAGGGTGAGGAAATAGGCGCGCACATCCTGCGCCGTGCCCGGCACCCATTTCAGCAATTTCGGCAGGCGGCGCAGCACCGCCATCTGCGCCGCACCACTGTTCGGCGCGCCGGATTTCGACGAACCGCGCAGTTTTTTCAACCAGCCCAGCGGCCCCTTGGGCGGCGCATCCATGCGGTAGTCGCCCATGCGGGTCAGCTTGACGATCTCGCTGGCCGACATGATGCCGACCATCGCATCGCAGGCGTCGCGACGGGCTTCGAGCGCCGGCTTGATGGCGCGGATATGGTCTTCCAGGAAAATCATCGACGTCAGGATGATGTCCCCGGTGGCGACATCGGCCCGGGCGGCGGCGAGCCGGCGTTCATCTTCCCAATCGGCGGCGGCGTGGAAGGCTATCGTGACGCCCGGTTGTTCGGCGGTGAAGCGCGCCCGAGCGCGTTGAATGGCGCCGGAGAGATGATTGTCGAGCGTGATGATGACGACCTTCACCGCCGGTGCGTCGGTCATGCCGGGCAGGGTATCAGCGCGCATAATGGGCCTTGGCCTCGTAAAGCGTCTCTACCGAGATCGCAGCGACGCCCTTTTCGCTGGCGTAGCGCTCCGTGTTGCGGCGCGCCTTGCCGCGCACGAAGAAAGGGATTTTCATGAGCTCGCGCTGGGCGTCGGCGGTCCAGCCTTCGACTTCGGCTTCTGCCCCCCTCCCGCTTTCGGGAGGGGTCGGAGGTGCGGTCTCCGTGCCGACGGGCGCGCTCTCCGGCATGGAGAGCGAGCCCCCAGCCTCTCCCGCAAGCGGGAGGGGAGCGGCACTGCCGTGCCCCAGATGGCTGGCGCCGGCCGCATCCGAAAATTCGAAATCGTCGCGGAACATGGTCAGGAGATGTTCCTCCAGCCCCATGACCAGTGGGTGGACCCAGGTGTCGAAGATGACATTGGCGCCTTCGAAACCCATTTGCGGCGAATGGCGCGCCGGGAAATCCTGGACATGGACGGGGGCCGAAATCACTGCGCACGGCAGGCGCAGCCGCTTGGCGATATGGCGTTCCATCTGGGTGCCCAGCACCAGTTCGCAATTGGCGGCGGCGATGGCGTCCTCAACGACAAGATAATCGTCGGTAATCAGCGGCTCGACGCCATATTTGGCCGCTGCGGTGCGGATGTCGCGGGCAAATTCACGGTTATAGCAACCAAGCCCGACGACTTCGAAGCCGAGCTCTTCACTGGCGATGCGGGCGGCGGCAACGGCATGGGTGGCATCACCGAAGATGAAGACGCGCTTGCCGGTCAGATAGGTCGAATCGACCGAATGTGACCACCAGGGCATGCGGCCTTCATCGGCATTGGCCGGCACAGCGATACCGGCGATGGCGCAGACTTCGGCGATGAATTCGCGCGTGGCGTTCACGCCGATCGGCACTGTCCTGGTATATTTCTGGCCAAAGGTCTTTTCCAGCCAGCGCGCTGCCTCATGCGCGATTTCGGGGTAAAGCACGACGTTGAAATCGGCCTCGCCCAGCCCGGCGATGCTGGTGGGCGACGACCCCATCGGCGCACAGACATGGACATCGATGCCCAGGCCATTCAGCAGCTTGGTTACTTCAACGACATCATCGCGGTGGCGGAACCCCAGCGCCGTGGGCCCAAGCAGATTAGCGCGCAGGCGGCGGCCGTCCTTGGCGGGCACCGTGCGATTCTTGTCGGCCAATTGCCGGACGATCTGGTAAAATGTTTCCGCGGCGCCCCAATTTTCCTTGTGACTGTAGCTGGGCAGATCAAGCGCGATGATCGGGCACGGCAGGCCCATGGTCAGCGCGAGGCCGGCGGGATCATCCTGGATCAGTTCGGCGGTGCACGAGGCGCCAACGATCATCGCCTCGGGCAGAAAACGTTCATAGGCGTCGCGCGCCGATTTCTGGAACAATTCCGCCGTGTCGGTGCCGAGGTCGCGGGCCTGGAAAGTCGTGTAGGTGACCGGCGGCCGCTCACCCCGGCGCTCGATCATGGTGAACAAAAGGTCGGCATAGGTATCGCCCTGCGGCGCGTGCAGGACATAGTGCAGCCCCTTCATGCCGGTGGCGACGCGCATTGCCCCGACATGCGGCGGGCCTTCATAGGTCCAGACGGTAAGCTGCATCAGACGGTCAATCGGTCACGGCGGACCAGCGGCCGCGCGAAGAGCTCAGCGAGGTCGCCGGCCTGTTCAAAGCCATGCACCGGCGAGAATACCAGCTCGATCGCCCATTTCGTCGACAGGCCTTCGCGCTCCAGCGGGTTGGCGAGGCCAAGGCCGCAAACGGTCAGGTCGGGCCGGGCGGCCCGCACCCGATCAAGCTGGCGATCGACATCCTGGCCTTCGGAAATCTGCACGCCCTCGGGCAGAGCGGCGAGTTCGGCAGCAAGATGGCTGCGGTGCAGATAGGGGGTGCCGATTTCGGTGATCGTCATGCCGAGTTCATTGGCGAGGAAGCGCGCCAGCGGCACCTCCAATTGCGAATCGGGCATGAAGAAGATCGATTTGCCGCCCAGCCGTTCGGCGTGGCGGGCGATGGCCTTGCGGGCGCGTTCCCGCCCCGGCGCGACAACGGCGTCGAAGTGGGCGCTGCTGATGCCGAATTCATCGGCGGCGGCGCGCAGCCAGGCAGTGGTGCCCTCGACACCAAAGGGGAACAGCGCCGGCAGATGCACAGCGCCGCGCTTTTCCAGCGCCAGCGCGGTATCGCCGAGGAAGGGCTGCGCCAGCAGGAAGCGCGTGCCGGGGCCAATGCCGGGCAGATCCTTGGCGCGGCGCGGCGGCAGGCTTTCGACCCGTGCGATGCCGAGTTCAGCGAACAGGCGGCGGAATTGATCCTCGACGATGTCGGGGAGCGCGCCGACGATCAGCAGTTGCTCGGCGGCTTCAGCGCGCATGTCCGGCACCAGTGCGGCGAGGCAAGCGTCTTCGCCCTGGGTGAAGGTGGTTTCGATGCCGCTGCCCGAATAGTTGAGGATGCGGACCCCGCCGTGCGTGCCGTTCAGCCGTTCGGCGGCGCGCTTCAAGTCCAGCTTGATGACTTCGCTGGGGCACGAACCGACGAGGAACAACAGTTTGATTTCCGGGCGGCGGGCCAGCAACTGGCGCACGACCTTGTCGAGTTCTTCATTGGCGTCGGCGAGCCCGGCGAGATCGCGCTCCTCGATGATCGCAGTGCCGAAGCGCGGTTCGGCGAACACCATCACGCCTGCGGCGGATTGCAGCAGATGCGCGCAGGTGCGACTGCCGACGACGAGGAAGAACGCATCCTGGATCTTGCGGTGCAGCCAGACAATGCCGGTGAGGCCGCAGAATACTTCGCGCTGGCCGCGTTCACGCAGGATCGGCAGGTCGGCGCGGGGCGCCGCGACAGGCCGTTCAGGAGCAAGCGCAACGGTCATGCGGCCACAGCCTCACCGCCGGCATCCGTAGCGGCTTTGCCCGGCGCTTCCAGCCGCCCCATGCGCAGCTTCCAGATGAACTGGCCGGCGTTGATAACATAGGTGAAATAGGCCGCCAGGGCGAGCAGCATCAGCTGGCGATCATCAAGCCAGCCCGTGAACAGCGCCGCCAGATAAGCAGTGTGCAACGCGATCACCAGCATCGAAAAAACGTCTTCCCAATAGAAAGACGGCGCAAACAGGTAGCGGCCGAAGACCACTTTCTCCCAGATCGCCCCCGTCACCATGATCGTATAGAGCGCCATCGTCTTGACGACGACCGACCAGATCGCGGCGTCGTGATTTTCGCCGGTGCGCAGATAGTTGAGGACGAGATAGAGGCTGACCCCGAAGATCAGAAACTGCACAGGCGCCAGCAGGCCCTGCACCAGGGTCCAGGGCGTTGCGTCGCGGCGCAGGCGTTCCTCCGCCGTATAAAGCGGACGTTTCACCTTGTTGTCCGACGGTGCGCCCAACGGCTTATCCACCCCATGTCCTCCCACCCGTTGAAACCTATCACCGGGCCAATAAGTGTCAACCTGCCTTTACGTCAAAAGTGTTTGACAACCCATGCCGCAGCGCACACTCATGGTCTTGCAGCCGAGGGAGCGGTTGTTTAGCTTTGTCGCAATGCTTTGCCATTGGGGGCGGCCGGCCGATTGGTCGCGATGTCCCGAATGAGCCGCGACGGGGGTCGGAATGACATCAATGCTGGACATCGTAACCGAGGCAAAGATTGCGGCTTCCCGCAGTTGGGACCGTGCCCGGCGTGCGGCCTTTCGCACCCGCGAAACCGCCAGCCCGGATGCGCTGGCCCGCGTGATTGAATCCGACATCATCCCGCGCCTGCTGCTGGCGCACCGCGAAGTGGTCGCCGCGCGGCCAGTGGCCGCGTTGCCGATGGCCGCCATTCCGCCGGCCTTTGCCGACCAGTTCGCCGCCGCCACTCTTACCGAAGAAGTCGCGCCGCTGCTCGCCCGGGTCGAAGCGGTGATGCGCGGCGGCGTCGATGTCGAAACCATCTATCTGCATCTGCTCGCCCCGGCGGCGCGGCGGCTGGGCAGCTGGTGGGACGAAGATGCCTGTGATTTCGTCGATGTGACGATGGGGCTGTGGCGGTTGCAGGAAATCGTCCATGCGCTGGCGGCCCTTATCCCCGGCGTCGCCGTTAGTGATTCCGATGACCACCGCGCCCTGTTCGCGCCGGCACCGGGTGAGCAACATGGATTGGGCGCCATCATCGTCGAGGAATTTTTCCGCCGCGCCGGCTGGCAGACCTGGAGCGCGCCGGCGCTGGACGAGGATGAACTCGTGGCGCTGGCCGCCGGGCGCGCCTTTGACATCATCGGACTTACCGTGAGCGTTGAGCGGCATTTGGCGCCGCTGACACGCACCATTGCGGCGGTTCGCCGCGCCTCGCGCAATCCCGATGTCATCATCCTGGTCGGTGGCCGGGTGTTTACCGACCGCCCGGAGCTGGCCGAAACAATTGGTGCTGATGGCACGGCGTCCGATGGTCAGCTGGCCGTCGGCCTGGCTCATAAATTGATTGAAAAACGACGGGCGCGCGGCGTGTCGCCCGCCAAATGAAACGCAGCGGCGCCTGTGTCGATGCGGAAAGGGAGACGGCCTCGCCGCACTGATGGACGTTCGCACGCCAGTCGCTGACCCGATCGCGCGGGTACCGCTTAGCGCGCTCGGGGTGCTGCCGGCTGATGCTACTGTCAGGGCTTTGGCGGCGACCTGCGATATCGCGCTTGTCGTTGATCGCCGGGGTGTTGTTCGCGACATGGCGATGGGGACCGGCGATCTCGCCGACCAGGGCATCGAAAGCTGGATGGACCGGCCATGGCGCGACACGGTGCAGCCGGAAAACCGCATCAAGATCGATGAAATGCTGGCCGGGCGCGGTGACCCCAGTCGCTGGCGCCAGGTCAATCATCTGGCACCCGCCGGCGACCTGCCGATCCGTTACCTGACGCTGCCGACCGGTGATGAGGGCCGGCTGCTGGTGATCGGGCGTGACATGCGCGCTGCCGCCGCCCTGCAGCAAAGGTTGTTGCGCGCCCAACAGGCGATGGAGCGCGATTCGCTGCGGCTGCGCCAGCTGGAAGCCCGCTATCGCCTGTTGTTCGATTCGGCCCCCGAGGCGATCATCGTCGTTGATTCGAGCAACCGCCGCATTACGGAAGCCAACCCCGCGGCGCGGCGTCTCGCCGGCCTGCCGGCCGGCGGCATCGATGGCCAGCCTTTTGTTACGATCATCGATGCCGAGGATCGCGAGGCCGCTGTCGCCGCCCTGGGCGCGGTCGCCGCGGCCGAACAGCGCCAGCCGGCGCCCATCCGCCTGATCGATGGTGCCGCCTGCGCCATGTCGGTGACATTGTTCCGCCAGGATCGCGGCAATTATCTGCTGGTGCGGTTGCAACCCATGGACAGCGGCAGCGCGGGCACCGGCGCCCAGATCGGTGACCGCCCGCTCGTCGAAGTGCTGGAACGCATGCCCGACGCTTTTGTGCTGACCGACCAGAGCCTTGATATCCTGGCCGGCAATGGCGCCTTTCTGGACCTTGTCCATGCCGCGCGCAGTGCCGATCTGCGCGGCAAGCCGCTGGGGCAGTTTCTCGGCCGACCCGGCATTGATCTGGGGTTGTTGCTGGCGCAGCTGAACGAACATGGCCTGGTGCGCAATTTTGCGACGATCATCCGCGCCGCCGATGGCGTGCAGGAAGAAATCGAGGTGTCGGCGGTCGTTTCGATCGAAGGCGATGCGACGCGCTATGGCTTCAGCATCCGCGGCCTTGCCCGCAGGGTGCTGGTGGCCAATGATGATCGTCACCTGCCGCGATCGGTCGAACAATTGACCGAATTGGTGGGCCGCGTCTCACTGAAGGAAATCGTGCGCGAATCGACCGACCTGATCGAACGCCTGTGCATCGAAGCAGCGCTGACCTACACCTCCGACAATCGTGCGTCGGCTGCCGAAATCCTCGGCCTGTCGCGGCAAAGCCTGTATTCGAAACTCCACCGCCACGGGCTGGGCAATCTGTCGGATACCGACTGAGAAAAGCCGCGAAATGACGCGATTTTCAGGCCCAATTTCGTTGACGCTGCCAAGTGTCAAGTCTAGCTTACACTTCATGGACGGGGCCGCTCTACCGATTGCTTCACGGCGTTTTCCGCGCCCGCGCGATATGCTCGAACTGCTGAAACCGGTGACCTGGTTTCCGCCGATGTGGGCGTTCATGTGCGGTGTCGTGTCGTCGGGCGTGCCGCTGGCCGATCGCTGGGGTTTCCTGGTTGCCGGCATGCTGCTGGCCGGGCCGCTGGTGTGCGGCAACAGCCAGGCGATCAATGACTGGTTTGACCGACATGTTGATGCGATCAACGAACCCGGCCGCCCGATTCCATCGGGCCGCATTCCTGGTCGCTGGGGCCTGTACATCGCTATTACCGGCACCATCATCTCTTTGATCGTCGGCTGGGCGATCAATCCGGTGGTTGGCGCCGCGACCATTTTGGGGGTGTTTCTCGCCTGGATCTACAGCGCGCCGCCGATCCGCGCCAAGGCCAATGGCTGGTGGGGTCCGGGCGTCTGCGCCGCAGCCTATGAAGGCCTCACCTGGTTTACCGGCGCCGCCGTGATGGTCGGCGGCGTCCCCGATGGCCGGATCATCGCGGTGCTGGCGCTTTATGCCACCGGCGCGCATGGCATCATGGTACTCAATGATTTCAAGGCAGTGGCGGGCGATCGCGTCAGCAATGTGCGGTCGTTGCCGGTCATCCTGGGGGTTGACCGCGCGGCGCTGGTCGCCTGCTTCACCATGGCGATTCCGCAGTTAGTCGTCGCTGTGTTGCTGGCCCGCTGGGGGGCGATTTTCCCGGCGGCGCTCGTCATGCTGTCGATCGCCTGCCAGTTTCTGATGATGCAGAAACTGCTCGCTGATCCGGCGAAGAATGCGCCCTTCTATAATGCCACGGGTACGTCGCTGTATGTGCTGGGGATGCTGGTATCGGCCTTTGGCCTGAAGGCACTGGCGGCGTGACGGCACCGGCGCCGCTATCCTGGGCCGGGATTGCCCGGCTGGGGCTGGTGCAGAGCGCCATTGGCGCCGTCGTGATGTTGGCGTCGTCGCTGCTCAACCGGGTGATGGTTGTTGAATACAGCCAGGCCGCGACCTTGCCGGCCGGGCTGGTCGCCTTTCATTATGCGGTGCAACTCAGCCGGCCGAAATGGGGCCATGGATCTGACAGCGGCTGGCGGCGGACGCCGTGGATCATCGGCGGCATGGCAGTGCTGGCGTTGGGCGGCGTGCTGGCCACCCAGGCGACAATCATGCTGAACGGGCCGTTCGGCGCGGCGCTGGCGCTGTCGATCCTGGCCTATGCGATGATCGGGCTGGGGGTTGGCGCCGCCGGCACATCGCTGCTGGCGCTGCTGGCGACCCGTACCGCCGAGGCGCGGCGGCCCGCCGCAGCCTCGCTGACCTGGATCATGATGATCCTGGGTATTGTCGTGACGGCGGGGATTGCCGGCAAGCTGCTGGAACCCTTTTCGCCCGACCGCCTGTTGCAGGTGTCAATCGGTGTAGCCGGATCGGCGTTTGTGGTCGCCTGTCTGGGGGTTATCGGCATCGAAGGCCGGAACGCGCCGATAGCAGAGAAGCCCGCCGGGCCGCCAGTGGCCTTTGGTGACGCGCTGCGCGGCATCTGGGATGATCCGGTGACACGGCTGTTCAGCATTTTCGTGTTTGTCTCGATGCTGGCCTATTCGACGCAAGACCTGATCCTGGAGCCGTTTTCAGGGCTGATCTTCGGTCTGACGCCGGGGCAATCGACATCATTGTCGGGCACCCAGCATCAGGGCGTGCTGCTCGGCATGATCCTTGTCGGCCTCGGCGGCCATGGTTTTGGCGGCAAGGCCGGGTTGAAATTGAAGCGTTGGATCGTTGGTGGCTGCATCGCTTCGGCCGCCGCGCTCGCCGCGCTGGCGATGGCCGCGACCGTCGGCCCGGCCTGGCCGCTGGCGCCGACGGTGTTCATCATGGGCTTTGCCAATGGCGTCTTTGCCGTTGCGGCGATCGGCGCGATGCTCGATCTGGCGGGGCGCGGCGGGCCGGGCCATGAGGGGATTCGTATGGGGCTGTGGGGCGCGGCGCAGGCGGCGGCGTTTGGCATCGGCGGCTTTTGCGGTGCCAGCGCCGTCGATGTCGGCCGCCATTTGTTCGGCGCCGACGCACCGGCCTTCGAAATGGTGTTCGCCGCCGAAGCGATAATGTTCCTGGGCGCGGCATTGATCGCACTGCGCCTGAATGACAACAAAGCCATAAGCATGAGGGAGGCCATCGCATGACCGATCTGTACGACGCCATTGTAGTGGGCGGGGGCCCATCGGGTGCCACTGCCGCCGATGATCTGGCCCGCGCCGGGCACAAGGTGCTGCTGCTCGATCGCGCCGGGCGCATCAAGCCGTGCGGCGGGGCGGTGCCGCCGCGGCTCTTAAAGGATTTCGACGTGCCGGTCGATCAGTTGTGCGCCCGCGCCACCTCGGCGCGGATGATCGCGCCGTCGAACAAGGCGGTCGACATGCCGGTCGGCGATGGCTTTGTCGGGCTGGTGGACCGCGATATCTTCGATGAATGGCTGCGGGTGCGCGCCACGACCAATGGTGCAACGCGCATCGACGGCACTTTCGAGGATCTGGAACGCGATGCCGATGGCACTGCCGTCATTGCCTATCGCCCCAAGGGCATGGCGCGCGGCAGTGAGCCAGTGCGAGTGCGCGGCCGCGTCATCATCGGCTGCGATGGCGGCAATTCCGGCGTCGCCCGCGCCGCCCTGCCGGCCAATGAAAAAGTGCCGTTCGTTTCGGCCTATCATGAAGTCATCGAATCACCGCCGGAAGGCTTTCGCGGGTTCGAAGGTGGCCGCTGCGACATCTATTATCAGGGCCATTTGTCGCCGGATTTCTACGCCTGGATCTTCCCGCACGGCGACAAGACCAGCGTTGGCGTCGGCAGCGCCGTCAAGGGTTTCGCCATGCGCGATGCCGTTGCCCGGCTGCGCGAACAGACCGGGCTTGATGGTTTCAAGACCATCCGGGTCGAAGGCGCACCAATCCCGCTGAAACCCCGCAAACGCTGGGACAATGGCAAGGATGTCGTCGTCGCCGGCGATGCGGCCGGCGTGGTGGCGCCGGCCTCGGGCGAAGGCATTTATTATGCCATGACCGCCGGGCGGATGGCCGCCGATGCCGCCGCCCTGTTCCTGAAGACCGGTGACCCCGCCGCGCTCAAACAGGCACGCAAGCGCTTCATGAAGGCGCATGGCCAGGTGTTCCTGGTGCTCGGCCTGATGCAATGGTTCTGGTATCGCAGCGATAATATGCGCGAGCGCTTTGTGAAGCTGTGCCGCGACCCCGATATCCAGCAGCTGACCTGGGAAGCCTATATGAACAAGGAATTGGTCCGCAAACGGCCGATGGCGCATGTTCGCATCTTCCTGAAGGACACGACGCAATTGATCGGCGCGCTGTTTTCGGGGCGCAAGGCGGCGGTCACGCCCCAGGCATGATCCGGGCGACGCTGCGGAGGCCGGGGTGAACCCCGGCCGCTGGCTTTTGCCGGCGTCGGTTGCGGCGCTGACCACGTCGTTGATCGCCGCGCTGGGGGCGACGATCACGCAGCTTGGGCCCTGGTATCATGAGCTGGTGCAACCCAGTTGGGCACCCCCCGATATCGCCTTTGGCCCGGCCTGGACCTTGATCTTCGGCCTGTGCGCGATTTCGGCGACGACCGCCTGGATGGCGGCGCCGACGCGCGACACGGCATCGACGGTGCTTGGCATGTTCGCCCTCAACGGCTTTCTCAACCTGTTGTGGAGCTTCCTGTTCTTCCGCGCTCACCGCCCGGACCTCGCGGCGTGGGAGGTTTGGCTGTTATGGGCGTCGATCGCCGCGCTGATCCTTGTCTGCTGGCGGTTTTCGCGCCTCGCCGCCTGGTTGCTGCTGCCCTATCTGCTGTGGGTCAGCTTTGCCGGCGCGTTGAATGAGGCGGTGGTGGCGCTCAACCAGCCTTTTGGTTGAACAGGCGCCAAAACCGGACATTGGTACCAACTGACCGTTTGGTAAGTTTTTCCAACGGCCGTCGCCTGGCGCCGCGAATGCAAACGATTGGCGACGTACGAATCCGGCCCGTTGCCGCGACGAATTCCATAATAGTCAATATTTTTCGAGTATTGATAGCAATCCGGAAGGCCGGGGGCCAAAGGCCAGGCGCATGGTCCGGCAGCACGACCTGGCAAAATGCCGCTGCAAATCATCGCCTGACGGAGCACCGGGTGCGGCATTTTCGCCACACCTATCGATTGTTGACGGTCGTCGCGGACAATTTGTCTGGACAACTTTGCCGCACCACTATCACGTGACGTCAGCATAACGTTCGTGATTGACGAGGTTGACCATGGTGAAGTCCCGCATCCTGTTGCTTGCCGCCACCGCGCTGGTACCGCTGTACGCCGCCCCGACCCTGGCCCAACAAGTGGCGGCCGCTGCCAGCAGCGATACCGGCGATACCGAGATCATCGTCACCGCCCGCAAGCGTGTTGAAAAGCTCCAGGATGTGCCGATCGCCATCTCCGCCTTTGACAGCGCCGACATAAAATCGGCGCGGATCGAGCGCATCGCCGATCTCGCCAAGCTGACCCCCGGCCTCAACTATACGCCGCTTTTTGGTGCCCAGAACCAGTTGCCGATCATCCGCGGTGTCGCCCAGACGCTTGGCCAGCTCAACGTCGGGGTGTTTCTTGATGGTATCTATCTTTCGGGCAAGGCTGGCGTCGATCTGGAATTGAATGATCTGGCACGCATCGAAGTCGTCAAGGGCCCGCAATCGGCGCTGTATGGCCGCAACACCTTTGCCGGCGCCATCAACTATGTCACGCAGCGGCCGTCGGACGTGCTGACCGGCAATATCGAAGGCACGATCGGCGACAAGGGCCTGCACAAGATCGCCGGCAGCATAAGCGCGCCGATCACCGACAAGGTGCGGGTCCGTGTCGGCGGTTTCTATCGTGAATTCGATGGCTGGTACACCAGTGCCATTGACGGCGGTAAGGTCGATTTCGCCAAGAATTACGGTGGTATCGGCACCATCGAACTGACCCCGACCGAAAATTTCACCGCCACGCTGCGCGTCAGCTATTCCAAGGAAGACAATGGCCAGCCGCCCTCCAGCGTCATCCGCAACAACAGCGCGCTCGGCACCCCATCGGGCGGATCGGCGTCGCAGCAACGCAACCTGCTCTACATCGGCCAGGTCCCCGATATCGCCACCAATGGCGTGACGGTCAACACCGCGTCGGTGCCTGGCCTGCCTGGCAAGAGCTATGGCGACCGCGAAGAATCGATCCGCGCCAGCGCCACGCTGGAATATGATTTCGGCGGCGCGGTGCTGACCTCGATCACGGCCTTCGCCAAGCGCAACGCCGAATATACCTTTGATGGCGACAACACGATCTGCGACCGCACCGGTGGCTGCCCGAACTTCGGCTTCCCATTCGCGCCGGCGATCCCGCTGGGCAAGAGCGATTTCGCCCTGTCATCGAACATCGGCTATCTGCGCGACTGGAGCCAGGAATTCCGCCTCGCATCAACGGGCAAGAACAAGGTCGATTGGCTGATCGGTCTATTCTATTATGACAACGTCACCGTTGGCACCGATCGCGGCATCACCATCCCGGGCACGCTGGCCATTACCGACTACACGACCGCCGCCGCCAATTACAAATACCCCAAGACGTCGGTGGGCACGAGTTCGGTGTCGCTGTTTGCGTCGGGCACCTGGCATATGACCGAGGCGCTGAGCCTGACCGGCGAATTGCGCTACGAATATGAAAAGCAGACCTACAGCCAGGTCTTCGTCAACGCGGCCGGCATCAATGGACCGGCGGCCCTGCGCGCGCCGGACAGCCTGAACTTCAACTTTGCAACGCCGCGCCTGATCCTCGATTACAAGATCGACGACAGCAAGATGGTCTATGCCAGCTTTGCTCGCGGCGCCAAGACCGGCGGCTTCAACACCGGCCTCAACATCCAGGGCAACAACACCTACAAGCCCGAATACAGCAATAATTTCGAAGTGGGTTACAAAAGCGACCTGTTCGATCGGCGCCTGCGCTTCAACGTCGCCGGCTATTACATGAACTGGCTGAACCAGCAGGCCGCCTGCCAGGCCCCGGTCGCTGCCGGTGGTTCATCGACCAACCGCACCTATACCTGCAATGTCGCGGCGTCGCATGTCTATGGTGCCGAAGTTGAACTGGCGGCAAAGCTGACCGACTGGTTCACCCTGTCGGGCAATTACGCCTATACCCATGCGCGCTACACCCGTTTCATCGATGATTCGCTGGCGCAGACCCTGGCGCTGGCCGGGCTGCCGGCGATCAGCTTCGACGGCAAGCATCTGCCCTATGTGCCCGATCACAAACTGACGGTCAGCCCCAAGATCACCGTACCGCTGGGTGACAAGGCGACCCTGGAACTGCGCGGCGATGTGCAATATCAGTCGCAGTCCTTCGTGCGGGCCGACAATCTGCAAAGCTTCGGCAGCTTCACCAGTGTCGATCTGCGCGCCGCGGTACGCTGGAACGGCCTCACCCTCCAGGCCTTCGCCAACAATGTCTTTGACGTGGCGACCCCGGTGGCGGCGGTCCGCTTCTTCGATTCAGTCAATTATTCGGTGTCGTCGCCCCTCGTGACAGGCGCCAACCGCCGCCTGATCGGGGCCAGCATCGGTTATCGCTTCTGATTTGGCGTGGCGTCCCCGTCGTCGTCGGCGGGGACAGGGTCCTGCACCGGATCATTCGCCCCGCAGCGCCGCCGCCGCCGCGAACGGTGCGATTGCCACGGCCACCAGGCTGGACGCTGCCAACAGCTTGAGCGCCCCCGGCGTCGCCGCGCCGACGCCGAAGATCAGCACCGGCAGCGCCAGCGGCAGGATGATCAGCCCGGCGAGCGCGCCGCCACCGCGCAGGCCGGCGGTCAGCGCGGCCGCAATCACCGCCAGCGCCGCCAGCGCCGGAGTTCCGAGCAGCAGCGCCTGCGCCAGTCGCCAGCCGGTGGCGCCATCCATGCCGACCAGCACAGCGGCGACCGGCAAGGCGAGCAGCAGCGGCACGGTGAAGCCCAGCCAATGCGCCGTCAGCCGCGCCGCCGCGACGACTTCCATGGCGATGCCGCGGCTGGCCAATTGATCGATCGTGCCGTCCTCCAGATCCGGCGCGAACAGGGTTTCGACGGGCAACAACGCCGCCAGCAGCGCCGCCACCCAGATGATGCCCGGTGCGATACGGCCAAGCAGCCGTGCATCGGGGCCGACGGCAAAGGGAAACAGCGCCGCCACCAGCACGAAGAACATCACCGGCATCCACAGCGCCGGCGAGCGGGCGATCAGCCGCAGATCACGCCCGACAAGCATGACGAACATCATTGGCCGAGCCGCAAAAGCTGGGGCGCCATGAGTCCGATATCGCCGTGCACCGCCGCCACGATCATGCCGCCGTCGGCGCGGTGCTGCGCGGCGGCAGCGACGAGCAATTGTTCAGAGGCAGCATCCAGCCCCGCAGTCGGTTCGTCGAGCAGCCAGAGTGGCGCCCCACTGGCGACGACCCGCGCCAGCCCGGCACGGCGGCGTTGCCCGGCGGACAGATGCTGGCAGGGCACGGCGGCAAGGCCGGCGACGTTCATCGCCGCCATGGCCGCCGGCAGCCGGTCCAGGCCGTCATCAAGCCGCGCCCAATAGGCCAGATCATTGCCCAGCGGCAGGCGGGGCTTCAGCGCGGCATCATGGCCGAGATAGGCGCGCGCGCCGCCGCCGGAGATGTTGCCGCCGGCGGGTTCGAGCAGCCCGGCGAGCAGCCGCAACAGGCTGGATTTGCCGCTGCCGTTGGGGCCTTCCAGCACCAGGGCGCCGCCGGGATTGACCGTGAAATCAACGCCTTCGAACAGCAACCGCCCACCGCGGCGGCAGGCGAGACCATGAGCGATGAGCGGTTCTGGCGGGATTGGCGACACGAAAGTCACGCTAGCGTGCGATCGGCGCCGCCGCAAACCAGTGGTTCCGCTACCGCGCAAAAGCCGTTACAGGCGGGCGAATGTCTCCGCGTGTTCGCCGCCCTCCCCTGCCGACTGCCCTCAAGCTGGCGCTGGATTTCGGGCCGTTGCTGGTGTTTTTCGGTGCCAGCAAATTCGGCGGCGTGTTTGTCGGCACCGGCGCCTTCATGGTTGCCACGGTGCTGGCGATGGCGATTTCCTGGTGGAAAACCAGGCACATACCGGCGATGCTGATACTGACCGGCATCATCGTCCTGCTGTTCGGCGGGCTGACCCTGTGGTTGCAGGATGAGACCTTCATCAAGGTCAAACCGACCCTCATTTATGGCATGTTCGCCGTTATCCTGGGTTTTGGCCTGGTCACCGGACGGCCGACCCTGAAGCTGGTGCTGGGCGAGGCGCTGCCGTCGCTCGATGACGCCGGCTGGGCCAAGTTGACACGTAATTGGGCGCTGTTCTTCATCGCCATGGCGATCAGCAATGAAGTATTGCGGCAGATATTGACGACCGACCAATGGATCAATGCCAAGGTCTGGGGCGCAACGGCGGCGACGATGGTCTTTGCGGTGGCGCAGGCGCCTTTATTGGCGCGGCATGGGGTCAAGCTGGATTAGGCGTTCGTTGCGCTCTGAAACCTTCCTCTCCCGCTTGTGGGAGAGGCCAGAGACGGCGCAGTCGGCCCGGGTGAGGGTGTCGGCTCGCGTCGGGACCAGTAAACACCCTCACCCGCCGCGCTGGCGCGCGAGTCGCCTGTCCCGCAAGCGGGAGAGGAAGAATGCCCCCAAAGACCAGTGCCTTAACCTTTCTCCGCCTCTTCCACCGTCAGCATATTGTGGCGTTTCAGCGCGTGCCGCAGTTGATCATAGGTCAGTGCCAGGGCGGCGGCGGTGCGGCGCTGGTTGTGGCGGCAGCGGTCGAGCGCCGCCAGCAATATGTCGCGTTCATAGGCCAGCACGGCGGCCCGGAAGTCACTGACGCCTGAAAGCGCCGGGGCTGGCAGGGCATTTGCCTCCGAAACCGGGTCGATTTGCGGGCGGTCAGGGGGCGTCAAACGGGGCGTTGCGGGGCGTGAGCTGGGGAGATTTGCCGGGCGCCACGGGGATTCAAAGGGATCGACGATGATTTTGCCGATCGGCGCCGCATGATCGCCCCAGCGATATAGCGATCGTTCGATGACATTCTTCAATTCGCGGACATTGCCGGGCCAGGGATGCGCATCGAGCAATTGCGTCGCCGCCGCAGTGAAACCGGGAAAGCGCGGCCAGCCGAGTTCCGCCGCCATGCGCCGGGCGAAATGCATGGCGAGCACCTCGATATCCTCGGCGCGTTCACGCAAAGGCGGCAAAGTGACGACTTCGAAGGACAGGCGATCGAGCAGATCGGCGCGGAAGCGGCCTTGTTCCACCAGCGACGGCAGATCCTCATTGGTGGCCCCCACCAGTCGGACATCGACCTTCAGCGCGCGGTTCGAACCGATGCGCGTCAGTTCGCCATATTCGACGACGCGGAGCAGGCGTTCCTGGGCGGCAGCCGACAGGGTGGCGATTTCATCGAGGAACAGCGTGCCGCCATCGGCATCTTCGAACCGCCCGGCGCGTGCCCGGTTGGCGCCGGTAAAGGCGCCGGCTTCATAACCGAATAATTCGGCATCGATGAGGTTTTCGGGCAGCGCCGCGCAGTTGAGCGACACCAAAGGCCCGCCCCAGCGCGGGGACAGGCGGTGCAGGCGTTCGGCGATCAGTTCCTTGCCGGTGCCGCGTTCGCCGATAACGAGCACCGGGCGGCTGAGCGCCGCCGCCGCCGAGGCACGTTCGACGGCATCGAGGAAGATCGATGACGAACCAATCAGGGCGGCCGGCGTGATCATTCCTGCAAGTTAGTGCAATTTCCCAATGTTCAGCAAGGGTTCATGGCGAAAAATCCTTGGGTAACCGATCCGACCGTGTAATTTCAAAGAGTTAGTGCGCCAGCCCCAGTTGGCACGACCTATGCAATACCTTTGGCATGGGCGGCCTTCCGGGTCGCTTCACACCAACCAACAGGAGATTATCATGACCAAGCTTTTTTCGAACGACACGCTGCGCACCCTGACCGGCCTGGTTGCCGCGCTGCTGATCGGTTCCACCTTCATCGTTGCCGCCGCCGGCCCGGCCGTCGCGGCGACCCAAATTCACGGCGTGAACTTTGTCGCCGAATCGAATATCGTCCGTGGCTAACAGCCTTGTGACGATGGCCGGAGGGCCGATCGAAAGGGTTTCCCCCTCCCCTTTCCCCTCGCCCTCCGGCCCCCCTGATTTGAACTGGAGCAACATCACCATGGGCATCTTCTCCCGCACCCGCGACATCATCGCCGCCAACGTGACCGATCTGCTGGATCGCGCCGAGGACCCGGCCAAGATGATCCGGATGATCATCATGGAGATGGAAGAAACCCTGGTGGAAGTGCGGGCGAGTGCCGCGCGCACCATTGCCGACCAGAAGGAAATGCGCCGCGCCATTGCCCGCGCCGAGGCCGCCCAGGCAAGCTGGGCCGAAAAGGCCGAGCTGGCGCTGTCGAAGGGCCGTGAGGATCTGGCCAAGGCGGCGCTGGTGGAAAAGGGCAAGGCCAAGGCCTTTGTCGATCAGACCCGGGCCGAAGTCGAAGCGCTCGATGCCGGGCTGATGCTCAACGAAGCCGATATCCACAAGCTGGAAGGCAAGTTGCGCGAAGCCCGGACGCGGCAGAACAGCCTGCTCAACCGCATCGAGAGCGCCACTCAGCGTTCGCGGATGATCGAGATGACCAAGGGGCCGCGCGTCGATGAAGCCTTTGCGCGTTTCGAGATCATGGAACGCCGCGCCGATCTGGCCGAAGGCCGCGCCGACGCGCTGTCGCTGGGCGGGGCGCCGCGCAGCCTGGCCGATGAATTTGCCGATCTGACGGCGCAGGATGAAATTTCGGCCGAACTGGCGGCGCTGAAGGCGCGGCTGGCGTCGAAGACGGAAGGCTGATCGGCATGAATGATTTCGCCATCGTCGTGCTGGTCTTCTCCGTCATCGGCTTGCTGTTCATCGGCCTGCCCTGGCTGGTCCTGCACTATCTGACGCGCTGGAAATCCGGCCGCGGCATCAGCCAGCAGGACGAGATGCTGCTCGACGATCTGCACGAAATGGCCCGCCGGCTCGATGCGCGGCTCGATTCGGTCGAACGGATCATCGCCGCCGACAATCCCAACTGGAAAGATGGCCGGCTGGCCGACGCCGCCGGGGTTCGCAAGGAACTGCGCTGAACCCGCATCCACACGCAAAGGACAGGATCATGGCAATGAACGCACCGTTCCGCCTCGACAAGGACAATGGCAAGATCATGGGCGTTTGCGCCGGCCTCGCCAACTACACCGGCATCGAAACCGTCTGGCTGCGCGTCGGCTTTGTCGCCGCCGCCATCCTGGGCTTCGGATCGCCGGTCCTCATCTATCTGATCATCGGGCTCGTCGCCAATAATTGACCGCCAACAGCGCAACATCGCGGGGGCGCCGGGCACCGGCCGGTCCGCACAACAGGGACATGTACAATGAGCGTTCGTCGCACGCGTTTCTACCTCGACAAGCGCAACAAGCGCTTCATGGGGGTTTGCGCCGGCATTGCCGATTATTTCGGCTGGGATGCGGTCTGGGTCCGCGTTGCCTTCACTGCGGCGACGCTGATGTCGGCGGGCTGGCTGCCCATCGTCTATCTCGCCATCGGCTGGATCGCCGACCCCAAGCCTTCGATGCTGTATAATGAAAGCGACGATGTGCGGCAGTTCTGGACCAAGGTCCGGGTGGCGCCGCAGCGCACGGTGCGCGATGTCCATGCCTCGTTCCGCGAATCGGACCGCCGGCTGCGCGATATCGAAGCCTATGTGACATCATCGAACAGCCGCCTCGCCAGCGAAATCGACAAGCTGCGCTGAACGCCGGCACAGGGGGAGACCAGCCATGGAATTCGGCGGACCAAATTTCGTCCTCAGCATCATCGCGATGAGCTTCATCGCCTGGATCGTCACGACAGCCATTCGCGCCAGGCACGGCTACCCCATTGAAAACGAATGGGGAAAGACCATCAGCAAGGACGGCGATCTTGACCTGCGGCGCCAGAACGAGCTGCTGGAACGCGAGAACGCGATGCTGCGCGGCAAGGTCGGCCGGCTGGAGGAGCGGACGAGCGTCCTGGAACGCATCGTCACCGACGCGCCGGCCCGGCTTGGCAACCAGATCGACGAACTGCGCTGAGACGCCGCCACCCATAGCCCGCGGCGCCGACGCGCCGCCAATCGGAGCCCGACTGTCATGTCGCACGGAATGATCTTCATCCTCGCCATCGTCGCCATGGTCACGCTCGGACGCATCGTGCGCACCGCCATCAGCGCCCATTATGGCTATCCGCTGGACCGCCGCGGCCGGCCGCGACGCGGCGAGAGCGGCGAAATCACCGGTGAAATCGCCCGGCAGAATTTGGCACTGGCCAATGAGAATGAACAATTGCGCGGCAAGGTCAGTCGGCTGGAGGATCGCATGGGGGTACTGGAACGCATCGTTACCGATGCCCCCAGCCGGCTGTCCGCCCAGATCGACGAATTGCGCAACTGATCCGCCGAAGGGAAGACATCATGGCCATCTCCGAAATCCTGTTGCCGCTGGTCGGCGTTTCGATCCCCATCGTCGCCATTGTCGGCGGCATCGGCAGCGGCATCTTCAAGCGCTGGGCCGATCTGAAGGAAAAGCAGCTGGAATTGACGGCACGCACCGCCGGCGAACAGGCTGCGCAATATGCCGCCAAGATCAGCGTGCTGGAAGAACGTGTCGCCGTGCTCAACCGCATCGTCACCGACCGCAACGAGGGGCTGACAGCGCAGATCGAAAGCCTGCGCGATACGCCCGCCGCGCCCGGCAACTTGAACTGAAGGACTGATCATGCCCTTCGATCCCGCCACCATCACCAATGTCGCCGTCGCCATCTTCGGCGTCACCCTGGTGTCGATCGGCGGCTGGGTGGTCACCACCTGGCTGCGCGTCCGCCACGGCTATCCGCTGGAAAACAGCTGGGGCAAGCCGATGCTGCCACACGGCGGCGGCGAAACTGTGGAACGCGTGAAGCTGCTGGCCGGCGAAAATGCCCAGCTGCGCGCCGAGCTGGGCAGTGTGAAAGACCGGCTGGAGGTGCTGGAACGCATCGCCACCGATCGCGGATCACGGCTGGCCGCCGAAATCGACGGGCTGGCGACCAAGGCGATCAACTGAACCGGCGTGCCGGCCAACCCCATTTGCGAGAGTAGCAATGAACCCGTTTGAAATGACCGTGCTGATCGTGCTGATCGTCACCATCGGCCGTGTTGCATCGGGGCGTTATGGCAGCAAGCGCCGCCGCCTGCAGGGTCTGGCCGATACCCCCGATGACGGCGTCAGCGCCGCCGAAGCCACGCGGTTGCGCAGCGAAGTCACCCGGCTGAACGACCGTATCCAGGTGCTCGAACGCCTCGCCACCGATCCCGCCCGACGGCTGTCGGACGAGATTGACGCCCTGAAGCACGACAAATGAAACACGACAAATGACCGCCCCCGCAACCCTGGGTCCCAAGGAGGATCAACATGCCCCCCGTTGAATCCCTGCTCGTCCTCAGCACCGCCAGCCTGGCTGGCCTTGCCCTTGTCGGCGGGTTGTCCGCCTGGGCCTGGGCCGGCTGGCTGCGCCTGCGCCAGCATGAAATGGATGGCCACCGCCACAGCGGCGACCTGCCCGCCATCGGCCAGCGCATCGACCTCGCCGACCTGAAGGAACGTATCCGCAAGCTGGAAGCGATCGCCGCAGGCGTGGATTTTTAAGTTAAAATCCCTCTCCCGCTTGCGGGAGAGGCGAGAGACGGCGCCCTTGCGCCGGCCCGGGGTGAGGGTGTTCTCTTGCGCCGGCACTTGGGAACACCCTCACCCGCCGCACTGGGGCGCGAGTCGCCTCTCACGCAAGCGAGAGAGGAAGAATCCATCTGTTTCCAGGGATTGACCCCCGGCCCCGGCCCGCGCACACCGCCGACCATGCCGATCAGCCAGTTTGACGATGTCGAAGCCGAATTTGAAGCGCTTGACGATTGGGACGATCGTTACCGTCTGCTGATCGATCTGGGCCGCGCCTTGCCGGCGATGCCCGCCGCGCTGAAGACCGATGCCACAAGAGTTCGCGGCTGTGCCTCGAAAGTCTGGCTATACCCGCGTTTCGAAGACGGCCGGCTGCATTTCAGCGCCGACAGCGATGCCGCGATCGTCAAGGGCCTGGTGGCGCTGGTGCTGCTGATCGTCGATGGCCAGCCGCCGGCGGCAATTGACCCAGCCGCCATCCGCGCCCGGCTCGACGGGCTGGGGCTGGCCAAGCATCTGTCATCGAACCGCACCCAGGGGCTGGCATCGATGGTGGCGCGCATCGGCGATCTGGCGAAAGCGGCGGCATGACCCAGGCACCCCCCGATGCCGCGACGGCGGCGATCATCCAGCATTTTCTGACCGATGTGGCGCATGTAAAAGTGCTGGGCATCGCCTATCACGGCCATGGCAGTGATTGGGCCGAACTGGCCATGCCTTTTGCCCCGCAACAGCTTGCCGACCCCGATTATGGCATCATCGCATCGGGGGCGATTTTCACCCTGATGGATTCGGCGGCGGGTTTTTCGGTGATGATCACCTCGCGCGCGCCGGTGCCGTGCGCGACGCTTGATCTGCGGGTGGATTATCTGCGCGCGCCAAAGCCGGGGGCGACGATCATCGGGCGTGGGCAATGCTATCGCCGCGCCCGCGAAGTCGCCTTTGTTCGCGGCCAAGCGCATGATGGCGACACCGGGGATCCGATCGCCAACATGGCCGGGACCTTCATGTTCACCAGGACGCCGGCGGTGGGGCGATGACCAGCCTGGCACTCGCCGATGCGTTGCGCGGGCAGCGCTTCGGGCGGCTCGACATGCTGCCCTATGCGGCGATGCTCGATCTGCGGTTTGAACAGGATGACAGCGAGGTGAAGCTGATCATGCCCTTCGCCCCCGGCCTGGTCGGGGCACCGGGCCGGCTGCATGGCGGGGCGCTGGCCGGGTTGCTGGAGATCGCCGGGCTGGCCGCCGTGATTGTCGCGCTGCCCGATGCCGACCGCCTGCCCCGCATCCGGCCGGTGACGGTGACGGTGGATTTCATGCGCGAGGGCACGCCGACCGAAACCTTCGCCGCTGCCGAGATCACCCGCATGGGCCGCCGCATCGTCAATGTCGCCAGCCGCGCCTGGCAATATGACCGCGGCCGCCCGGTTGCGGCGGCCAACCTCAACATGCTGCTGGATTATCCGGAGCGGTGAAATGCACTATTTCGGCGGTGCCATGGCCTCGACCGTGGCGGCCGGCAGGTCGCTGAACGCACCATCGATGCCCGCTTCCAGGAACACCCGGATTTCGCCGGCAGCGTCGCCGCGCGCCTGAGGGTCGGCGCCTTTGCGGAATTCGGCGGGCAGGAAGTAATTTTCCGGCCGGAAGGTCCAGGGGTGGACTTGCAAGCCGGCGGCATGGGCATCGGCGACAAGGCGGGTCGGCGCGGCCAGGTGCCCGGTGGCGTCGCGCGGGATGATGCGGTCCTTGGCCGGGCCGATACCGCTGGCATAAGCGGCGATGGCCTTCAGCCCGGCGGGCGTCACCATGGCATCATAGGACACACCATCGGCCGAGGTGCCGTCGCCGATCAGCTGGATCAGGCGGACGCCGGTCTGGGCGTGGAGAGCGCGCAAATTGCCCGCCTCGAACGACTGAATGAACACCGGCGAAGTCGCCCTGGTCCAGCCCGCCCTGGCCAGCGCCGCGAGCAGCAGCGGTTCCAGCGGCAGGCCGGCAGCGCGGAAATAACTCGGGTGCTTGGTTTCGGGGTAGATGCCGATGGTGCGACCGGTGCGGGCGCTGGCGGCCTTGGCCAGGGCGATGATCTCGTCAAACGTCGGGATGGCGAACTGACCATCGAATTTGGCGTTGGCCGGGCGCAGTTGCGGCAGGCGTTCGCGGGCGCGCAGGGTTTGCAGTTCGGCAAGGGTGAAATCTTCGGTGAACCAGCCGGTCATCACCTCGCCGTCGATGGTCTTTGTCGCCTTGCGCGCGGCGAATTCCGGGTGGGCGGCAACATCGGTGGTGCCGGAAATCTCATTCTCGTGGCGGGCGACGAGGTGATGGTCCTTGGTTGATACCAGATCGGGCTCGATGAAATCGGCACCCTTTTCGATGGCACGTTCATAGCTGGCGAGCGTGTGTTCGGGGCGATCGGCACTGGCGCCGCGGTGGGCGATGACGATCGGCGCTTCAGGGGGCGGCCCGGCGCGCGGCGATGGTGGCAGGGGCGAACCACTGGCGATTGCGGCGACCATGGCGAACCCTCCGGCGAACAGGACGCGGGCGAGGCTGGAATACATCGGCAAGGCCCTTGCTGGCCCGCAAGCCCCAATGGCCGCGGCGGCGCCATCTACACCGGAACAAGGCCGCCGCGCGAGAGGGGATCGCGCGGCGGCATCGGAACGGCGGGGACGCTCCGACGATGTGGCCGATCAGGCAAAGTGCGGCGCGAACGGCTGATCCAGCATCGGCAGATAAGTGGCGAGCTGCGCGGCGACGCTACCGGCCAGATTGCCGATGCCGGTGACAGCATGGAAACCGGCGCCGGCCTTGTCGGCGATGCTGCCGGCGAGCGGATCGAGCCGGCCGAGATCTAGGCCGCCGGCGGTGCCCGCGAACAGTGCCGATACCGCCAACCCGCTTTTGGATTGGGTGTTCCACACCGCCACATTGTTCGACAGGCTGATGCCGGTGCTCGGCTGCGAGCGATCATCCAGGATCAACGTGGCTATGTTATCGGAAATCAGCACCTTGCGATCATCAAAGGTGATGATCGCCGGCTGCACGCCGGTCTTGTCGCTGGCCAGCACGGTGTTGTTGTCGATAACGACATTGTCGGAATTGCTGACCGAAATGGCGTGGCGATAGGTGCCCTGGTAAAAGTTGTTTTCGATGACGATATTGCTTTGGCGCACGCCATTGCCGACGTTTTCAGACCGGATGAAGATGCCGCCAATCGGCCCCGATGTGCCTTCGATCATGACATTGGACCGGAAGATCAGATCGCTGCTGGCGCCGGCGCCGTTGCCGGATTGCACCTGAAACATGTCGGGATGATCACCCGCCGCATAATTGGGCTGCATGTTGGTAATATAATTGCGTTCGAACAGCGCATGCGTCGCCTGCTGCACGTTCATGCCTTCGCGGGCTTCGGTCACGGTGTTGCCGGCAAAGATCAGATCACTCGCCCGGCTGATGGTGACGGCGACATTGAGCTGCCGGAAGGTGGAATCGAGCACGGTGACATGATGGCTGTCGGTCAGGATCAGGCCCGCGCCATCATTGAAGCTGTTGCCATCAAGCGATCCGCTGACATTCAGACCGACCAGCGTGATATTGTCGGATTTGTTGACGGTCAGCGCCGAAACCACGGCGTCGCCGGGTTTGATCGGGTGGCTGACATTGATGTCCTGCAGCAGGATGTTGCTGCTGTTGGTGACGCCCAGCTTGTAAAAGCTCGCTTCGGCATTGGGATTGGCCGATTTGATGGTGACAAGCCCGGTGGGGCGCAGGCCCGACAGGTTGACAATGCCGTAATCGCCGCTGGCCAACAGGATCGTGTCACCGCTTTTGGCCAGCCGGGCGGCGGCGAGCAATTGGGTGGCATTGCTGACGTTGATGGTCTTTCCCGGCATTGATACGCTCCTTGTTACTGGCCTTGTTACTGGCCTTTTTACGGGCACCGCCGGCGCGGCAGGCGGTGACAAAAGGAGCAACGGCAGCGCCCGGCGGCGACCGAAGGATTTTCGTGGTGAAGCCGGATTAGGGTTTCCGGGGCGTAATCATCCCGGAACCAATCATGGTTTCGAAACTTCATACTCGTCGCGGGCCAAGATTCGGATCGCGTTGCCACATGCCAGGAAAGGGCGTTTCGCCATGCCGTTGATGAACCTTGTTATCACCCTGATTGTCGTTGGTGTTCTGCTCTGGCTGGTCAACAGCTATGTGCCGATGGACGGCAAGATCAAGAATATCCTCAACATCGTCGTCGTTATCGCCGTCGTGTTGTGGCTGTTGCAGGCGTTTGGCGTGATGGGCAGCCTGGGCAACGTCAACGTCCACTGATGTCGCCATCAGCCGCTGAGGCTGAGGCGCGTGGGGGCTTTGTTGCCGGCCGGCACCGTATCTGCGGTGCCGGCCATTTTCGTTGACAAAAGCCGGGGTTTTTCAGATGCTCCAGGACGCCTGAACCGGAATTAATCCGGCGGTAACCTTGTCCCCACCCGGCACGACACACTATATCCTTGGCAGGGAAACATCGGCGCATCACCGGCCGCCGCGGTGGGCAGGGTTCACGGTGCGGACACTGCAAAGGTTGCTGATCATTTCTATGCCCAGATTTTCGGTCGGTCGCTGGCTCGCGCTGCTGTTGGCGATGGCCGTGATGTTTGGCGGCGGGCCGGTGGTGGCCAGTGTCACAGCGCCTACCAGCGTGCCGGCCGGGCATTATATTGTCCTCAGCTATCACGATATACCGCAGGATGGCAGCAAGCTGCCGCCATTTGATCGCATGGCCGTCGCCAGCCGCAACTTTGCCGAACATCTCGATTGGCTGGCGGACAATGGCTATCATTTTATCAGCATCCAGCAGATCATCGACGCCCATGAAGGCAAGGCGCCGTTGCCCGACAAGGCGGTACTGCTCACCTTCGATGATGGTTTTGAAAGCTTTTACACCCGCGTCTTCCCGATCCTGAAGGCCCGCCATATCCCTGCTGTGGAAGCGATCATCGGCACCTGGATGAATCGCACCGCCACGCCGGATGTGCCCGGCAACAAGCCGGTGCTGACCTGGGCGCAGGTCCGCGAACTGCAGAAATCCGACCTCGTCGAAATCGCCTCGCACACCTTCGACATGCATCATGGCATCGATTCCAACCCGCAAGGCGGCTATGCGGCCGCGGTGACGACCCGGCGGTATCTGGCCCGCGAGGGGCGGTACGAAAGCGATGCCGAATATGCCCGGCGGCTGCGGGTTGGCATGCAGAAAAGTTCGGATTTCATCTTCAGGGAAACCGGCAAGCGACCGCGCGTGCTGGTGTGGCCGTTCGGCGAATATAATAATATCGCCATCGATGCCGCCAGGGCGGCCGGCATGCCGATCACACTTGCCGAATCCGATGGCGCCAATGATGTCCGCAGCAGCCTGGCGCTGATCGACCGGCTGATCATGACCGATGACCCCGAAGTGCCGCAGTTCGCCAGTATCATCACCAGCCTGCGCGCCGACCGGGCGCAGCGGGTTATGCATGTCGATCTCGACTATATCTGGGACCGCGACCCGGCCCAGCAACGGCGCAACCTGGATGCGCTGGTCAGCCGGGTCGCCGCCAGTGGCGCCACCACGGTGTATTTGCAGGCCTATTCCGACCCGGATGGCGACGGCAATGCCGATGCCCTGTATTTCCCCAACCGCCACCTGCCGGTGAAGGCCGATCTGTTCGGCTATACCGCCGCCCAGTTGAAGAACCGCGCCAATGTCAAAGTCTATGCCTGGATGCCGATGATGGCCTTCAAGGCCAATCTGCCCGACGCCTGGTATGTCAAGGAATGGCGCGATGGCCGCGCCCAGCCGTCACGCCATATCTACACCCGCCTGTCACCCTATAATGCCGATGCGCGGCGCTGGGTGGGGGATTTGTACGAGGATCTGGCCAAATATGCCGCCTTTGACGGGCTGTTGTTCCATGATGACGGCATTTTGTCGGATTATGAGGATGCGTCGCCGGTCGCGCTGGCGGCGGTCCACAAGGCGACTGGCTTGCCGGCGTCGGTCGATGCGCTGCGCGCCACACCGGCACTGCGCCTCGCCTGGGGCCGCGCCAAGACGCAGCAGATGACCGGTTTTACCGATGAACTGGCAGCGCGGGTGCGGGTGTACCGGTCGTACATCAAGACGGCGCGCAACATCTATTCGCGGCCGATCCTGCAAACCGATGCCGAGGAATGGTATGCCCAGTCGCTGCCCGCCTTCCTGAAGCATTATGACTATGTCGCCGTCGAAGCGATGCCAGCGATGGAAGAGGCCGATAATGCCGAACGCTGGCTGAACCATCTGGTCGCCGAAGTGGCGAAGCAACCCGGCGGCATCGACCGCACGGTATTCGAACTGCAATCGGTCGATTGGCGATCACACCAGCCGATTGCGCCCGACGTATTCACCCGCCAGATCGACCTGCTGCGCGCCGCCGGGGTGCGCAACATCGGCTATTATCCCGATGACGGCCATCATGATCAGCCGCGGCTGGCGCTGCTGAAGCAAGTCTTCGCGCTTCCGGCGCAGCCGTGATGATGGTCTTGGGCGTAGCCGTGATGCCCGTTGGCGCCGCCATCATGGTCGCCGATGGCGCCGCAGTGATGTTCGGCGGCATCGGCGATGTCGTGCATGTCGCCCGGCACAGCGCCCATGTGCTGCTCGATTCCGTGCGGCTGATCTTTTATTACCCGCTGGTCATGGCCTATGTCTGGATGATCGGCGCCATCATCTTCTACCTGCGCAACGAATGGCGAAAGCCCGATATCTATGGCGCCCTGCCCCAGCTTGAACGCTACCCCAGCGTTTCGATCCTGGTGCCGTGCCATAACGAAGGCGATAATCTGCGCGATACCATCGCCTTTGCCGCGCGGCAGAATTACCCCAATTTCGAAATCATCGCGATCAACGATGGCAGCACCGACAATACGCTGGAAATCCTGACCGACCTGGCACTGCGCACGCCCAACATGCGCGTCATCAACCTGGCCACCAACCAGGGCAAGGCGATGGGGCTGCGCACCGCCGCAATGCTGTCGGAAAGTGAGATATTGATCGGCATCGACGGCGATTCGCTGCTGTCGCCCGAGGCCACCACCTGGCTGGTGCGGCATTTCCTCGCCGATGCCAGCGTCGGCGCCGTGACCGGCAATCCGCGCGTGCGCAACCGCACCACGTTGATCGGCCGCATCCAGGTCGGCGAATTTTCGGCGATCGTCGGCATGATCAAGCGGGCCCAACAGGCCTATGGCCGCATCTTCACCGTATCGGGGGTGATCGCCGCCTTCCGCCGGTCGGCGCTGCACGAGGTTGGTTACTGGTCCACCGACATGGTGACCGAGGACATCGACATTTCCTGGAAACTGCAACTGGCAGGCTGGCGCATTCGCTTTGAACCCAACGCCCTGTGCTGGGTGCTGATGCCCGAAAGCGTCCGCGGCCTGTGGCGGCAACGCGCTCGCTGGGCCCAGGGCGGCGCGGAGGCAATGTTGCGTTACACGCCGCGCATCCTGCGCTGGCAGGCGCGGGCGCTGTGGCCGCTGTACCTGGAATATTGGGTCAGCGTCATCTGGTCGTATCTGCTTACCCTGGCGCTGCTGGCGGCGCTGGTCCACACCATCGAACCCGATAGTTTCGGCTGGCAGGTCGATGTGATGCCGCGCTGGTTCAGTGTGCTGCTGTCGATCACCTGCCTGTTCCAGTTCGGCACCAGCCTGTTCATCGATTCACGTTATGAATCGCGCGCTGGCGGCCTGGGTCGCTATTATTTCTGGATTATCTGGTATCCGATCGCGTATTGGATGATTGGCGTCTCAACGGCGCTTGTGGGCGTCTATCGGGCTTTGGGCCGCAAAAGCGGCAAGGCCGCTATCTGGGGCACCAGCGATCGGGGTTTGCGCGCATCATGACGACGCTGATCATCAACCTGCCACATCTGCAAAGCCCGCGGCAACGCCATGGCGCGCTGCTGCTGTCATTGCTGTGCTGGGGCTGGTTCCTGATGCCCTTGGTTATCGTCGGCGGCTGGCTGATGGGGTTTCATGTGCTGGCGCAGGAAGTCGTCTGGCTGGGCGGCTGGCGATCCCTGCAAGATCTTTTCGGCATCGCCACTAGCATGATCGCGGTGCTGGTTGGGCTATGGGCGTTCTGGACGATGGGGCAGATCGCCCGCGGCGCGCGGCTGCGGGACAAGCCGGCGCTCGTTCCACCTGGCGAGGTATCACAGGTGTTCGGCGTTGCCGCCGAGGTACTTACCACCGCCCTGCCTGCCCGGCTGGTGACGGTGCATTTCAACGCCGATGGCGGCATTACCGGCATCACGCCCGATGCTGATCTGGGCCGGGTGCGGCGGCCGCGGGCACGCAAGGTGGCAGCGGCGGATCCGGAACCGGTTTCGGCGATCGGCTGAGCAAGGCCCGCCGCAAGTCGGTGGACAAGCGGCGGCGGCGATGTCAGTCGCGGTGCCATGTCACGATCCCTCGCTCCGTTGTTTGTCGCCGCGCTGGCGGCCCCGGCACAAGCCGCCGAACCCGGCGAGATCATCGTCACTGCCCTGCCGCAGCCGCGCGGCGATGCGGCCTATGATATCGTCACCATCCCCGCCGAACGGCTGAGCGGCAGCGCATCGGGCCGCATCGAAGACGTGCTGCGCGATGTCGCCGGTTTTCAGCAGTTCCGGCGCACCGACAGCCGCACCGCCAACCCGACCAGCCAGGGCGCCACCCTGCGTGCGCTCGGCGGCAATGCCTCGTCCCGGGCGCTGGTGCTGCTCGATGGTGCGCCGGTCGCCGACCCGTTTGCCGGCTATATCCCCTGGTTCGCACTGGCCCCCGAACGGCTGGGGGCAGTGCGGGTGACGCGCGGCGCCGGCGCCGGGGCATTCGGCACCGGGGCGCTGGCGGGCACCATCGAATTGCTGTCAGCCGATCCGGCCGGGCAACCGCTGGTGCAGGCCGGCATCGCCGCCGGCAGCCGCAATGCCGTGACGGCGGACGGCGTGCTCAGCGCACGTCTCGGCCAAGGCAGCGCCGCCGTTTTCGGGCGCTTCGATCGCGGTGACGGCTATGTCATCATCCCGGCCAATCAGCGCGGCCCCGCCGATATCGCGGCGCGCTATAACCAGGCGAGCGCCGGGCTGCATACGGCGCTGACCATCGCCCCCGACACGCAATTGCTGGTCAATGCGCTGGGCTTTTTCGATCAGCGGGTGCGCGGCATCGCCGGCAATGCCACCGATGTGCGGGGGGCCACTGCGAGCATCGGCCTGCTCGGCCAGGGGGCGTGGCAATGGCAGGCGCTGGCCTATGGGCAGGTGATGACCTTTGCCAACAGTGTCGTGGCGCTCGATGCGACGCGCACTGTCGCCACCCCGTCGCTCGACCAGTACAACACCCCGGCGACGGGGGTTGGCGGCAAGCTGGAGGTGCGGCCACCGACACGCGGCTTTGACCTGCGGCTGGGCGTGGATGCCCGCCGCGATTCGGGCCGGACCGAGGAACGGTCGCGCTATATCGCCGGGCTGTACACCCGCCTGCGTCAGGGCGGCGGCGTCAACAGCGTTGTCGGCGGCTATGCCGAAGTGTCGGCAACGCCGCTGGCCGGGGTGACACTCACCGGCGGCGCCCGCATCGATCACTGGGGCATCGCCGGTGGCTTCCTCACCGAAATCGATGCCCAGACACAGGCACCGACGATCACCGAACGCCCGGCGGACCGCAGCCACTGGGAACCCACGGCGCGCGGCGGCCTGGCCTGGGATGTGAACGGCGCCATCAAGCTGCGCAGCGCCGCCTATCTCGGTTATCGCCTGCCGACGCTTAATGAACTCTACCGGCCGTTCCGGGTCGGCGCCGATGCAACGGCGAGCAATTCGGCGCTGGCCCCGGAACGGCTGAAGGGCATCGAGGCGGGGATCGATTACCGCCCGCTCAGCGATGTGCGGCTGGGGCTGACGGCGTTCTGGAACCGGCTCGACAATGCCATCGGCAATGTGACGCTGGGGGTGGGGCCGGGGACCTATCCGCAGGTCGGCTTTGTCGCCGCCGGCGGCACCTATCGCCAGCGCCGCAATCTTGATGCGATTGTCGCGCAGGGGCTGGAGGCCGAGGCGCATGTCGGGCTGGGCGCGGTGCGCCTCGATGCGTCCTGGGCCTATACCCGCGCCCGCGTGCGGGCATCGGGGCTGGCGGCGGCGCTTGACGGGCTGGCGCCGGCGCAGACGCCAACGCACCAGGGCAGCATCACCTTGGGCTGGATGCCCTATGCCGGAGCGCGGCTGGCGGTGACCGGGCGCTATGTCAGCGGCCAGGCCGAGGACGATCTGGGCCAGCGCCGTCTGGGCGACGCGGCGACGCTCGATGCCATCGCCGAACTGCCCATCGGGCGCGGCATCACCGCAACCTTGGCCTGCGAGAATCTGACCGATACGGCGATCGATTCGGGCATTTCGACCAACGGCATCATCGATCGCGGCACGCCGCGGACGATCACGCTCGGGCTGCGGTTGCGGCGGTAGCGGATCGCCGCGACAATGGCTTTTGATTCGGCGCACGGGCGCCCAAAAGGACTTGGAACATGACGCAACTTGCCGGACGCACGGTGAACCCCATCGGCCTTGGCTGCATGTCCTTGTCGCACGCCTATGGCCGGCCGCCGGCGCCGGCCGATGGCGCCCGCCTTCTGCACCGCGCGCTCGATCTTGGCTATGATCATCTCGATACGGCGCGCATCTATGGCGTCGGCCGCAACGAAACGCTGATCGGCGAAACACTGAAGGGCCGGCGCGG
>JANYCM010000251.1 GCA_025360285.1 Sphingomonadales bacterium | reverse complement strand
ATTACCTCGCCCATGACAACAAGGGCCGGCCCTTCGTGCTGATCGGCCACAGCCAGGGGTCATCCTTGCTGAAGCGGCTGGTGGCTTCGGAGATTGATGGCACGCCGCTGCAAGGGCAGATGCTGTCGGCGATCCTGCCGGGCACAAGTGTCACGGTGCCGGAAGGCCGTGATGTCGGCGGTGATTTCAGGGCCGTGCCGCTATGCCGGTCAGACAGCCAGACCGGCTGCGTGCTGACCTGGGCAAGCTGGCGCGACACCGCACCGCCGCCGGCCAATGCGCTGTTCGGCAAGGCGCCGCCGGGCATGGTCGCCGCCTGCACCAACCCGGCCGGGCTGGACGGCACGCCCGCCGCCTTTGATACCATGCTGGGCTTTCCGTGGTGGCGCGGCGGCGTCGCGCAATATCGGCCGCCGGCGAACTGGCCGCTGCCGACGCGCTTTGTGCGGATGCCGGGGCTGCTGTCCGGGCAATGCCGGACGGCGGGCGGAGTCAGCTACCTCGCCGTCCATGTCGAAGCGGGGGCAGCGGCGGCGCTGGCTGACAGCGTCGCCGGCACCGCTGCCATCGGCGATTCGGCCTGGTCCGAATGGGGCTGGCATGTTATCGACATGGCGATTGTCGAGGGCGATCTGGTGCGGCTTGTGGCCCGCCAGGCCAAAGCCTGGCGGGCGGGCCACAAACCATAATCCTGTCCTGCGCAGGCCAAATTGGTTGGGGAATCGCGGTAACGTTGGTTCAGCCTGTCGAATTGCTGGCTTCCAGGCGCCACGCAAATCACCCCAGATCAACGCCCTGCGCCGTCGCCGCCGCCAGCAGCGCCGGCCGCACCGTCAGCCCCGGCGTATCGAGCCATACCGCCATCTGTTCACTAAGCGCCCCCAGATCAGCGGAGCGCACCATGGCCTTGATCGGGCCGACACCCGCCGGGGTGATCGACAAGGTTTCGACCCCCAGCGCCAGCAGCGCCAGCGCCTCCAGCGGCCGCCCGCCCATTTCGCCGCAGATCGTCGCCGGCACATTCGCCGCCGCCGCCGCTCGCACGATGCGGCGCAGTGCGCGCAGGATGGCGGGGGACAGCCAGTCATAGCGATCGGCGAGCCGCGGATTGGCGCGATCGGCGGCGAACAGGAACTGCGTCAGATCATTGGTGCCGACCGAGACAAAATCGGTCATCGGCAGCAGCGTATCCAGGGTTTCGATGATCGCCGGCACCTCGATCATCGCGCCATAGCGCACCACCTCGGGCAGCGCATGGCCCTGGCGCGCCAGCAGCACACGCTGGCTTTCGACCAGCGCCTTGGCCTCGGAAAATTCCCAGGGCTCGCTGACCATCGGGAACATGACATTGAGGGTGCGGCCGGCGGCGCCTTCCAGCAGCGCCCGCGCCTGCACTTTCATCAGCCCCGGCCGGCCCAGCGCCAGCCGCAGCGCGCGCCAGCCCATCGCCGGATTTTCCTCGGCCTCGCCATCGCCCTGCAGATAGGGGACGGCCTTGTCGCCGCCGATATCGACGGTGCGGAACACCACGGGGCGCGACCCCGCCGCCTCCAGCACGGTGCGATACAGGGCCTGCTGGCGCTCACGGCGCGGCAGGGTGGCGGACACCAGAAACTGGAATTCGGTGCGGAACAGCCCGATGCCGTCGGCGCCGGTCATATCGACGGCCTGGGCATCATCGGCGAGACCGGCGTTCATCATCACCGTCACCCGCCGGCCATCGCGGCTGATCGCCGGCAAATCCTTCACTTCGGCATATTTTTCGGCCTGGCGCGCCTTCAGCACCCGCATCGTTTCATAGGAAGCGATCATCCCGGCGGCCGGACGCACCAGCAGAGCGCCATTGGCGGCATCGACGATCAGTTCGTCGCCATCGCTGACCTGGGCAAACAATTCGGCGACACGGCCGAGCACCGGCACCCCCATGGCGCGCGCCACGATGATGACATGCGCCGTCAGACTGCCTTCCTCCAGCACCACACCCCGCAGGAAGCGCTTGTCATATTCCAGCAATTCCGCCGGACCGAGGTTGCGGGCGATCAGGATGGTATCGCCGCGCAGGCCGGATTTGGCGGCGGAACCCAATTGCCCCGAGACAATGCGCAGCAGGCGATTGCTCAGATCATCAAGGTCGGTCAGCCGCTCGCGCAGATAGGGATCATCGATCGATCGCATCCGCGCCCGTGTCCGCGCCTGGACGCGTTCGATGGCGGCTTCGGCGGTCAGGCCGGTATCGATGGCTTCATTGATGCGCCGCGACCAGCCTTCGTCATAGGCAAACATCTTGTAGGTATCGAGAACCTCGTGATGGTCACCGCCGGCGCTGAATTCGGCCTGGCCCATCATCGAATCAATCTGTTCGCGCATCTTGGCAAAGGCCGAATAGACGCGTTGCCGCTCGACTTCGGTATCATCCGCAACCGTATGTTCGATGATCACCCGCGGCTGATGGAAGACGGCGGTGCCGCGCCCCAGCCCGTCAACCAGCTTCATCCCCGCCAGCCGCAGCGGCCCCGAACTGGCGGCGCGCGCCTGGGCGACCTGGGCATCATCGACCAGCCCGGCGCCGTGGATCAGTTCCGACAGCACCATGGCGACCGTCTGCAAGGCCTCGATCTCGACATCGTCATAATCGCGCGGCTCGCGGTGCTGGACGCCCAGCACGCCGATGGCCATTTCGCGCCGCACGATCGGCACGCCGGCAAAGCTGTGATAATCATCCTCGCCGGTTTCGGGGCGATGGGCGAAATCCGGGTGGGCCTTGGCCTCGGCGAGGTTGAGCACTTCACGGGTTGCAGCGATGGTGCCAACCAGGCCCTGGCCCATGCTCAGCCGCGTCACATGCACCGCCTCCTGCGCGAGGCCCTTGGTCGCATAAAGCTCCAGCATGCCATCGCGCAGCAGATAGATTGACGCGACTTCGCTGGTCAGTTGCTGCGCAACGATCTGGACGACCTGGTTGAGCTTGGCTTCAGCGCCGCTTTTTGCCGCCATCACTTCGTGAAGGCGGCGCAGAATTTCGCGGGCGGCGCTGACGGCGGCCATCAGGCAGCCGATTCATAGGGCAGGGCGCGGCCCGCCAGCGCGGTTTCGGCCTCGGCGACGAGTTCGGTGATGATGTCGGCGACGCTCTGCTCGCTGGTCACCATGCCGACCGATTGCCCGGCCATCAGCGAGCCATTTTCGACATCGCCATCGACAACCGCGCGGCGCAGGGCGCCGGCCCAATAATGTTCGATTGCCAATTGCCCGGCGGCGAGGTCCATGTCGCCGCGATCGACAGCCTCGGCGATTTCGCGCTGCTTGGCGGTAAAGGCGTCGGTGCCGGCGTTCTTCAGCGCCCGCACCGGGATGACCGGCAGGCGCGGATCGATCTGCACGCTGGATACCGCATCGCGGGCGGAGGCGCGGAAGAACGCCTTTTTGAAATTGGCGTGCGCGACACTTTCCGCCGAGGCGGCAAAGCGCGTGCCAAGCTGGACACCCGAGGCGCCCATTTCCAGCCAGGCGGCGATGGCGGCGCCGCGGCCGATGCCGCCGGCAACGAACATCGGCACATCGGTGATGACCGGCAGGATTTCCTGCGCCAGCACGCCCAGCGATACGGGGCCGATGTGGCCGCCGGCTTCGGAGCCTTCGATGACGATGGCATCGACGCCGGATCGCACCAGTTTCTTGGCCAGGGCAGCCGTCGGCGCAAAGCACATGAGTTTCGCACCCGCCGCCTTGATCGCTTCGATGGCGGCGCCCGAGGGCAGGCCGCCAGCGAGGACGATATGGCTGACCTGATGGCGCGCGCAGACCGCAATCAGTTCCATCATCTGCGGATGCAGGGTGATCAAATTCACCCCGAAAGGCTTCTCGGTCAGCGCCTTCGTCGCCGCAATCTCGGCATCGAGCAGCGCCGGCGGCATCGACCCGCAGGCAATGACGCCAAAGCCGCCGGCGTTGGAGATGGCCGAAACCAGATGGCGTTCGGACACCCAGGTCATCGCCCCGGCCATGATGGCATGGCGCGTGCCGAGGAAGGCGCGGCCGCGTGCCGACAGGCGATCAAGCCGGGTCATGCCCCCCAGCATGTCGCCGCATCCAGGCCATAGGCCGAATGCAGCACGCGCACCGCCAGTTCGACATATTCTTCCGCGATCAGCACGCTGACCTTGATTTCCGACGTGGTGATCGCCTGGATGTTGATGCCGCGATCGGCCAGCGCCCGGAACATCGTC
>JANYCM010000209.1 GCA_025360285.1 Sphingomonadales bacterium | reverse complement strand
CGAATCATCCATCTGCCGCTCAGTTGGAAGGACCCGGCGATCTACGAAACCATCGCCAAATATCAGGAAGCCGTGCGCGACGATGCGCCCTGGTGCCCGGATAATATCGAATTCATCCGGCGCATCAATGGCCTTGCCGATGTGGATGCGGTCGAGACGATCGTCTTCGACGCGACCTATCTCGTCATGGGCCTGGGCGATGTCTATCTCGGCGCGCCGGTCGCCACCCCGATCGATCCGCGCCACCGGCTGGTCACCACCAAATACAATCCGGCGCGCACCTGGACGCCGCCCAATGTCGTCGGCATCGGCGGCGCCTATATGTGCATTTATGGCATGGAAGGTCCTGGCGGTTACCAATTGTTCGGGCGCACCATCCAGGTCTGGAACACCCACCGTCAGACGGCTGCATTCATTGACGGCAAGCCGTGGCTGCTGCGGTTCTTCGACCAGATTAGGTTTTTTCCGGTCGGCCATGACGAACTGACCGAATGGCGGCGGGATTTCCCGCTGGGCCGCCGCTCGATCCGTATCGAGGACACCGAATTTCGCCTCGCCGATTATCGGCGCTTTCTGGCCGATAATGCCACCGGCATCACCGCCTTTCAGCAGCAACGCCAGGCCGCCTTTGATGCCGAGCGCGCCGATTGGGAGCGCCGGGGCGAATTCGATCGCGTCGCCGCCTTGTCTGACGATGGCGCGGGTCTGGCACCGGAAGCCGCGATCGCGCTGCCCGATGGGACGGCATGTGTGGAGGCGCCCTTTGGCGGCATCATCTGGAAGATGCTGGTTGCGCCCGGCGATCCGGTCGGGCCGGGCACCCACCTGGCGGTCATCGAGGCGATGAAGATGGAATTTCCAGTCGAAGCGCCCGGCACCGGCACGATCGAGGCGGTCTATGTGACGGAGCGCCAGGCGATTCAGCCCGGCGCCCCGATGTTCGCCTTCCGGCAGGCATCATGACGGCGCTGAACCGTCTTGATGCCCGGGCGATTGCCGCCGACGTTGGCAGCGGGCGCGTATCGGCCGCCGCGATAATGGCGGATGTGCTCGCGCGGCTTGCGATCTATGATGCTGTTCAGCCACAGGCTTGGATTGCGCGTTTCGACCCTGAGACGCTGGTCGCTGCGGCAAAAGTCATCGATGCCCGCATCGCGGCAGGCGAGCAATTGCCGCTTGCCGGCGTGCCCTTTGCCGTCAAGGACAATATCGACGTCGCCGGGATCGACACCACCGCCGGCTGCCCCAGTTTTGCCTTCCGCCCGGTACAGTCCGCAACGGTTGTCCAGCGCCTCACCGACGCCGGTGCCGTCTGCATCGGCAAGACCAACCTCGATCAGTTCGCCACCGGGCTGAATGGCACCCGAAGCCCGCATGGTGCGCCGCGCAACGCCTATAACCTCGTCTATGTCAGCGGCGGCTCAAGTTCAGGTTCATCGGTCGTCGTAGCGGCCGGGCTGGTGGCCTTTGCGCTGGGCACGGACACGGCCGGTTCGGGCCGGGTGCCGGCGGCGTTCAACCATCTGATCGGCCTCAAGCCGTCGCGTGGCCGCTGGAGCAACAGTGGCGTAGTGCCGGCCTGCCGCACGCTGGATTGCGTCACCGTGCTGGCGTCAACGGTGGCGGATGCGGATCTTGTTGACTCCGTCGTTACGGGCTTTGACCTGGCCGATGCCTATTCGGCCGTGGTTCCCGATCGTCCGCGCGGCACCCGGCGGCTCGGCGTGCCCCGGCCCAACCAGCGACCCTGGTTTGGCGATCTGGAATCGGAACGGCTTTACGATCAGGCGCTGGCCACGCTTGCCGAAGCCGGCGCGGATATCATCGAAATCGACATGGCGCCGCTCAACGAAGCCGCCCAACTCCTTTATGGTGGCCCCTGGGTTGCCGAACGCACCGCCGCCATCGAGGCTGTGCTGGTGGCCAATCCCGCCGATCTTGACCCAACCGTGCGCGATGTCGTCTCGCCCGGCCTCGACATGCGCGCCGTCGATCTGTTCAATGGCATCTACCGGCTCGCCGAACTCCGCCGCATCGCCGACACGCTGTGGGACAGCATCGACCTGATCGTCCTGCCCACCACCTGCACCACCTATCGCGTCGCCGAAATGCGCGCGGCGCCGATCGCGCTCAACAGCAACCTTGGTGCCTATACTAATTTCGTCAATTTGCTCGACATGGCCGCCATCGCCGTGCCCGCCGGTGCTCGCCACAATGGCACGGGCTTTGGTATTACCTTCATCGGGCCGGCGGGCACCGACAAGGCGCTGCTGGCCGCCAGCCAGACCTATCTCGAAGCGGCCGATCTCGCCGCCCCGCCACCCCTGGACCTGGAGGGTCGAATGCAGACCGTGAAACTCGCCGTTGTTGGTGCCCATCTCAAGGACATGCCGCTGCACTGGCAGCTTACGTCACGCGAGGCGCGCTTTGTCGAGGCGACCCATACTGCCGCCAGTTACCGGCTTTACGCCATGGCGGGCAGCGTGCCGCCCAAGCCGGCCCTGGTGCACAGCGATGACGGTGCCGCCATCGCCGTCGAAGTCTATGAACTCGATGTCGCCGCGTTCGGCAGCTTTGTCGCCGAGGTACCGCCGCCGCTGGCGATCGGCACCGTCACCCTCGCCGATGGCAACAGCGTCAAGGGCTTTGTCGCCGAGCCGCGCGCCACAATGGGCGCCGAAGACATTACGGCATTGGGTGGCTGGCGGGCCTATGTTGCGCGCGGCAGCACCTCATGATCTTTGGATGCCTCGCCACGTCATGCCATGCTACGCTAAACATGTGCCGGCGATGCCGGCGTCCTGTGATCCAACCGCCAGGGGAGTGTCATGAAGGATAGAGTCTTCAACCTGCTGCCGCCCGTCATGGTCGCGCTGGTCGTGCTGTTCTGGGCCAATGCTCCCGCCGCCTGGGTGAAGAGCCCCTGGACCATGGTCATTGTCAGCGCGGTCATCACGCTGAGCGTGCTGGGGCTGGAATTTGTCCATGAACGCCATGCCGGATGGCGGATGAACAAGCGCGAATTCTTCACCGACCTGTTTTATGTCGTCATGAGCGCCACGGCGATTTCCTGGGCCACCGAAACCTTTGCCGAAGACCCGTTGAAGGCGTTGAAACATTCGGTCGGCATCACCACCGAATGGGCGATGCACATGCCGTTCGTCGCCCAGGTCGCGCTGGTGGTTTTCCTGGTCGAATTCGGACAATATTGGATGCACCGCCTGATGCATGACAATGCGGTTTTCTGGTCAACGCATGCGCCGCATCACCATATCACCCAGTTGAACGCGATGAAGGGCGCCGTTGGCAACCCGGTCGAATTATTCCTGATCAGTCTCAGCGTCGTGGCGCTGTTCGATCTGCCCAAGGAAGCGCTGTTCGCCGGCTTTGGCGTCACCGGCGTCGTCTCCACCTTCGCCCATGCCAATGTGCGGTCCGATCCGCCGATCTGGTATTCCTTCTTCTTTACCACCATCCGCCATCACAGCCTGCACCACACTGCTCTCAGCTTTGAGGACACCCGCTGCAATTATGGCAATTCGCTGATCCTCATCGATCGGGTCTTCGGCACCTATCGCGAAGGTGAATCATCGGTCGTCGGCCAGGGCGATCGCAAGCGCCTGTCGATCCGGGAGCAATTCCTGTTTCCGTTCCAGCCCTGGATCGAAAAGTTCAAGGCACGGCAGAACAAGGCGCCGACGGCGGCCGGCTGATCCACGCACGGGCACAGCTTCAGGAGGTGAATTTGAAAAAGCACTGGGCCGCTGTGTGGATGGGAGGATGCATGGCCGTAACCTCGGCATTCGCCGCAGAACCGACTGAACAGGTCATCAGCGTGCCGGGCTTCGCTGATTTCATCGCGGTCGATGGCGATGCGGTCTGGGTGACCAACAAGGGCCGCGTCGAACGTTGGTCGAAGACCGAAAAGCGCGCCGAAGTCGCCATGGCGCACCCTTGCGGTGCCATGGCGATTGCCGCCGGCTCGCTATGGGTCGCCGATTGCAAGGATCGGACGCTGAACAGGATTGACCTTGCCACGGCAAAAATCACCGCCGTCATCCCTACCGGCATCGCGCATCCTGATGGCGAGTTGAATGTTGTCGCCGGCGCCGGTTCGATCTGGGTGGCCAGCGATGACAAGGGCGTCGTCGCCCGCGTCGATCCGGCCAGCAACAGCGTCACGGCGTCGGTGCCGGTGGAAGCCGACAGCAGCTATCTCGCCTTCGGCTTCGGCTCGCTCTGGGTGGTCAGCGGCGCGCGCCAGACTGTGCAGAAGGTCGATCCGGCGACCAACAGCGTCGTCAAGACGACAAAGCTCGGCCGCCAGCCCGGCTTCCTCGCCGCGGGCGAAGGCGGCGTCTGGGTCCAGGAACAGGGCGATGGCACGGTGGCGCGAATCGACCCGGAAACCGGTGATGTCGCCGGCCGCGTGAAAGTCGACCCCAGTTTGAAATATGGCGATATCGATACCGGCGGCGGCAAGGTCTGGCTGCGCACCACCGCCGGCCAGACCTTCGTCGTCATCGATCCCGTGTCACTGGCGATCCGCGCACGTGTCGGCAAGGCCGCGGGTAGCGGCGCCCTGCGCTACACACCTGCCGGCGTGTGGACCTCCGCACATGACGTCCACACCCTGTCCTGGTGGGCTGACCCCGCCAATATCGGCAACTGAAACCTCAGCCGGCGACGCTGTCGATCACCAGCACCACAAAACTGCCCGGCACAACCGGAGCCCGGCCGCCGCCCGCCGGCGCCTGACCCAGCGTCGCCGCCGGCAGGTATAGCCGGCCACTGCGATCATCGATGGCGATGGTGCGGGCGCTGGCCTGGGTCGGCAGGGTCTGGATGATGCGCGCCGCCGGGCCGCCCAGTGCGATCACCGACAGGGTGCCGTCACGCCCGGCCGAGACAAAGGCCAGATCGCGCTTCGCATCATAGACGACGCCATCGGCGCCCTTGCCGGTCGGCAGCGCCTGAACTACGCGCCCACTGGCAATATCGACGATCACCGATGATCCGTCGCACGCCGAAATCAACCGCTTGCCGGCATTGATCAGCGCGATGCCGGTTGGCGCGTCACAACCAGGCAGCGGCCAGCGCGCTACAACGCTGCGTTTGGCGATATCGATGACGGCGATCTGGTTCTTGTCCTCGACATTGACATAGGCGCGGCCACCGCTGACCGCGGCTGCTTCCATGTCACCGCCGACATCGATGGTGGCGACCGCCGCATGTGCCCTGGGATCGATCAGCGTCACCTGGCCGCCGGCATGGTCCATCACCAGCACGAGCCCGGATTGCGGATCGAAAGTCGCGGCGTCTGGCCCCTTGCCGGTGGCCACCGTCGCCAGCGTGTCACCCGTCACCGCATCGGCGAACACCGCAGTCGCCGTGCCGCCATTGGTAACCAGCATTTCGCCATTGAGCGGCAGGGCATCGTGCAGCCGTGCCCCCGGCGCCAACCCCGGCGTCACCCCCCGTGTCGCCAGATCAACCGCCATCACCGATGTACCGCGCGCCACCAGCAGACGATCATGGGCGGGATCAACGCGCACATAATCCCACCCGCCATCGGGGCCGGGGATGCGGTCGATGATCTTGTACGCTGGCGCTGCCGCCGCAGCCTGGGCGAACACTGCCGCCGCCAGAATGATGGAACGCATGGCAAAATCTCCTTGGGTCATGGATTGCAAGCGCCACCGACAGATACAAGCCCCAACATAACACAGCACCGGCGCGCGATGGTGACGCAGGCCGGCCGCCAGCGCCTGGCCATCACGCGTCGGCATTGACCAGCCCGGACTAATCGCGAACATTGCCCGTCATGCAGAGCACAGCCGCACCGCGACCGGACACAGGTTGGTGACAGCCAACACCCCGCCGCGCCTGCGCCATGCCAGCCTGTCGCAAGTCGAAATCCTGGGCCAATCCATCGCCAATGTCGGGCCGACCCTTACGCCGGCGATCAACATCACCGTTGTTGCCGGGCTGGCGGGGCGCGGTGCCTGGCTGGCCTATCTTATCGCCACCATCGGCATGATGTTTGTGGCTGCCAATATCGCGGCGCTGGCGCGCCGGCATCCGCAATCGGGGTCATACTTCCTCTATATCGGCCGCAATTTCGGGCCCTTGGCCGGGGCGCTGGCGGGGTGGGCGATGATCGCCGCCTATCTGTTTACTGCCGTGGCGATCACGCTGGCGTGCACCATCTTCTTCGGCAATGTGCTGACGGCGCTGGGCCTGGCGGCGCTGGTGCCGCCGGATTGGTGCCCGGTCATTGCCGTCACCGCGCTGGTCGGCTGGGCGGGCTGGCGCGACGTCAAATTGTCGTCGCGGCTGGCGTTGGTGCTGGAAGCGGCGTCGCTGGCCATCATCATCGCCATCATTGCGGTTGTCGCCTGGCGGCATGGCAGCCTTATCGATCCCCGGCAGCTCGATATCGCGGCGCTGCCGGCCGGCGGCATAACCTCGGCGCTGGCCTTTGCGGTGTTCAGCTTCGTCGGCTTTGAAAGTGCCGCGACCCTGGCGCGCGAAACCCGTGACCCCGCCATTGCCGTGCCGCGCGCCATCATGGGCAGTGCCATCGGCGTCGGGCTGTTCTTTGCCGCCATGGCCTATCTGATGCTGCTCGGCATGGACGATGATGCCGGTGCCATCGCCGCCAGCGGCTCGCCCTTTGCCGAAATGACCTTGCGCGCCGGCCTCGGCTGGCTGTCGGCGGTGGTATATTTCGCCGCCATCATCAGCGGCTTTGCCTGTGTGCTGGCCTCGGTCAACGCCGCGTCACGGCTGTTGTTCTCGATGGGGCGTTATGGCTTCATCGGCGCCGGGCTGGGGCGGGTTCATGCCCACCACCGCACGCCGCATGTCGCGGTGGCAGTGGCTTGCGGGCTGGTGCTAGTCGCCAGTCTGGCGATGTTGCCGCTCGGCGCGCTGCTCGGCTTCGGCTTGACAGGCACGTTCGCTACTTTGGGCTTTCTGCTGGTCTATCTCGGTGTTTGCCTCGCCGCGCCGGTCGATCTGCGGCACAGCGGCAGCCTCGGCACGCGCCAGGCGCTGGTGGCGGTGGCCGGAATCGTGCTGGTCGCATTCGTCATCATCGCCAGCATCTGGCCCGTGCCGGCACCTCCCTATGACATGCTGCCCTGGCTGTTTGCTGCCTATATGGCCGTCGGGGCGCTGTGGTTTGGCGCGCTGGATAGCCGCCGGCCGGGGCTGCTGGCTGCGCTCGAACATGATCTTGAAGTCTGATGGCGTATCACACCGATCTCGCCGGCACCCGTCACGTCTTTTCCGATTTGAAAGCGCTGCTCGCCGCCGCAACGCCGCTGCGTTCGGGCGATGTCCTTGCCGGTATCGCAGCCACCAGCGCCGAATCCCGTATCGCGGCGCGTTATGCGCTCGCCGACCTGCCGCTGGCGACGTTTTTGCATGACCTGGTGATTCCCTATGAGAACGACGAGGTCTCCCGCCTGATCATCGACAGCCATGACGCCGCCGCCTTTGCGCCGCTGGCGGCCCTGACGGTCGGGGCCTTTCGCGATTGGTTGCTGGCGGCTGACGGCGCCGCGATTGCCGCTGCCGCGCCGGGCCTGACTCCGGAAATGGTCGCGGGCGTATCCAAGCTGATGCGCAACCAGGACCTTGTTGTCGTTGCCGCCAAGCTGCGCGTCGTCACAAGCTTCCGCAACAGTCTGGGCCTGGCGGGTCGCCTGTCGTCGCGGTTGCAGCCCAATCATCCCACTGATGATCCCGCCGGAATCGCGGCCTCTATCCTTGATGGCCTGCTGCTCGGGTCGGGCGATGCCTGTATCGGCATCAACCCGGCCAGCGACAGCCTGGCCAGCACCGCAACCCTGCTGGCGATGCTCGATGATATCCGCTTGCGCCTTGCCATTCCCACCCAAAGCTGTGTGCTTGCCCATGTCACCACCAGCATCGCGCTGATCGGGCGGGGGGCACCGGTCGATCTGGTCTTCCAGTCGGTTGCGGGGACACAGGGCGCCAATCACGGCTTCGGCATCGATCTGGCGCTCCTCGCCGAAGCCGCCGCGGCAGCGCAGTCACTGGGCCGTGGCAGCATCGGTGACAACGCCTTCTACGTCGAAACCGGCCAGGGTTCGGCCCTGTCGGCGGGCGCGCATCACGGCGTTGACCAGCAGACGCTGGAATGCCGCGCCTATGGCGTCGCGCGCCGCTTCCAGCCGCTGCTGGTCAATTCGGTCGTCGGTTTCATTGGCCCCGAATATCTATACGACGGCAAGCAGATTTTGCGCGCCGCGCTGGAGGATCATTGCTGCGGCAAACTGCTCGGCCTGCCGATGGGGGTCGATATCTGCTATACCAACCATGCCGAGGCCGATCAGGATGACATCGACAGCATCATGACGCTGGCGGGGGTCGCCGGTGTCAATTTCATCATGGGCGTGCCCGGGTCCGACGACATCATGCTCAACTATCAATCGACGAGCTTCCACGACGTGCTTTACCTGCGTGAAACCCTTGGTCTGCGTCCGGCGCCTGAATTCGAAGACTGGCTGCTGGCGAGCGGCATCACCGACAGCGCCGGCCACATCGCCGCAACGCCACTGGCGCTTGCCCTGCCGGCGCTGCTCGATGGCTGAATTGCCGGCACGCCTTGTGGCGCTCACCCAGGCGCGGATCGGCCTGACGCGAACGGGCCAGTCGCTCGGCACTGGTTCAGCGCTGGCGTTCGAACTGGCGCATGCCCGGGCGCGTGATGCCGTGCATGCGGCGTTCGATACCGATGCCCTCCACGCGGCGTTTAAGGTGATCGAAGTGCATAGTCAGGCGGCCGATCGCATCACCTATTTGCAGCGACCCGACCTTGGCAGGCTGCTGGCAATTGATGATGTGCATCGGCTCGCGCCGACCGGTGCCGACACCGCCATTATTGTCGCCGATGGCCTGTCGGCAACTGCTGTCGCGCGCCATGCGGTGCCGCTGCTCTCGGCGCTGTTGCCGCGCCTCGGCGGCAGGCTGGCGCCGGTGGTTGCGGCGCATCAGGCGCGGGTCGCGCTCGGCGATGCCATCGGCGTGGCGCTGGCGGTCGAACTTGTCGTCATCCTGATCGGCGAGCGCCCGGGGTTGAGCGCCCCCGACAGTCTCGGCGCCTATATCACCTGGAATCCGCGCGCCGGCCGCCTCGATAGCGAACGAAATTGTGTCTCAAATATTCGGCCACCGCATGGTCTTGGCTATGCTGCCGCCGCCGACCGGATTGCCTGGCTGGTGCACGAGGCGCGCGCACGGCGGCTGACGGGGGTGGCGCTCAAGGACGAAAGCGATTCGGCACCTGGGCTTGGCGGGACACGCCTGCAGATCGATTGATTTTCTCGGTCGGTGTGATCAAAATTACGCACTTCTGCGACTCTGCCGTTCGGCCTATCATGCCCGCAGGCCAGTTGGAGACATGACATGGACACGACGAATAGCGATGTTGGCGGGGGCTGCCCGGTGCAACATTCGGCGACGGCTCGGTCACTGCTTGGACGCACCAACCGCGACTGGTGGCCGGAGGCGTTGCCCGTCGACATCCTCAGCCAGGGTGGCGTCTCGCCCGATCCGATGGACGGCGATTTCGACTATGCGAAGGCCTTTGCCGCGCTCGATTATGCCGCGCTCAAGGCCGATCTTGCAGCGTTGATGACCGATAGCCAGCCCTGGTGGCCGGCGGACTATGGCAATTATGGCGGCCTGTTCATCCGCCTGGCCTGGCACGCCGCAGGCACCTATCGTACCGCCGACGGCCGCGGCGGCGCCAATAGCGGCCA
>JANYCM010000201.1 GCA_025360285.1 Sphingomonadales bacterium | reverse complement strand
TATCGGCCTTCAGCAAGTCGCCCGAGGCGAGGCGGATGCCGTCGGCTTCGAACCGGTCGATGGTGTCGGTGACGATCTCGGCCTTGCCGGCCTTCATCGCATCGAACAAGTCGGCATCGGGGACGAGGCACAGCCGCTGGTCCCAGGGGTTGTAGCTGGGGGTGAAATGCTTGGCCATGTCATAGCCCTGGGGCAGCAGCTTGCGCAGCCGCGTGAGCAGCGCGGTGCGGACTTTGGCCGGGTTCTTGCGGGTCTGGTTGTAGAACCACATCCCCATGCTGACGTTCTTCCAGCGCACCAGGTCATAGGCCATCTGCGCCGGCAGGATGCGGCGCAGGATATTGGCGATGGCATCGCTGCCGGGCCGGCTGACCATGTAGGTGGGGGATCGCTGCAACATGGTGACGTGGCGCGCGCTGGCGGCCATCGCCGGCACCAGCGTCACGGCGGTAGCGCCCGACCCGATGATGACGACATCCTTGCCGGCGTAATCGAGCCCTTCGGGCCAGAATTGCGGCTGGATGACCTGGCCCCGATAGTCCGTTTCGCCCGGCCATTCGGGCTTATAGCCCTGTTCATAGGCATAATAGCCCGAGCACATATAGAGGAACTGGCAGGTCAGCAGCGTCGTGCTGCCATCGGTATGGGCGGTGGTGACGGTCCAGCGGGCGGCGGCGCTGTCCCAATCGGCGGTCCTGACCTTGTGATCGAAGCGGATGTGGCGGCCGATGTCGTGTTCGGCAGCGGTTTCGCGGAGGTATTTGCGGATGCTGGGGCCATCCGCGATCGCCTTGGCCTGGGTCCAGGGTTTGAAGTTGTAGCCCAGGGTATACATGTCGCTGTCCGACCGGATGCCGGGGTAGCGGAACAGATCCCAGGTGCCACCGATCGCCTCACGACCTTCCAGGATTGCATAGCTGCGGTCCGGGCAATCGCGCTGCAAATGCACGGCGGCGCCGATGCCCGACAGGCCGGCGCCGACGATGAGAACATCGAAATGGTTGGTGGTCATGGGGTGGCTCTCCGGTTGACGTTGACGTTAACCGCTCACTGCACAGGACGCAACCAGCCGCCGACCGGCGCGTTGCACCGGCTCAACAGCCACGGAGTTACAGCCATGTCGAATACCGAACACCTTCAAGCCAGATTCTGGAAAGCCCTGCATGCCGATCGCACGATGATGCTGGGCATCGATGGCGCCGAAGATGGTCATGCCCGGCCGATGACAGCACAGGCCGAGGGCGACCAGGGGCCGATCTGGTTTTTCACTTCGATCGAAAACAGCCTTGTCGCGCATCTGCAGCGCGACGCCCGGCGCGCCATCGCCACCTTCGCTGACAAGGGCCATCATTTGTTTGCCACCGTCCACGGGAGCCTGGCCATCGACAAAGACCGGGCGACCATCGATCGGTTGTGGAACCCGTTCGTCGCCGCCTGGTATGACGGCGGCAAGGATGATCCCAAGCTGGCGCTGTTGCGATTGGAGGCCGATACGGCGGAAATCTGGCTGAATGAATCGAGCGTCTTTGCCGGTCTGAAGCTGCTGCTGGGGCGCGACCCCAAGGCGGACTATCGGGACAAGGTGGCGACGGTGGCGCTTGACTGAGGCATTAGGTCAGCAGGGAGGAGGAGCCGCGGCAAAGCCGCGGTTGGCGCCGGAGGGGTGCGAGGCGCGAAGGTCACCTCGCACCCGACCGGCCCTGCGCGAGTCGGGCAATAGCTGCGCGGTTGCTCCGCTGCGCTAGCGGCGGGGCATACCCGGCATCTGCGGCGGTGGCCGGCGATCGCGGTCGCGCCGCGGCAATTGCGCCTGATACGCCACCAGGCAATGTTCGGTGCAATAGGGAAAGCCCGCCTGCGAAGGCTTGCCGCAGAAGTGGAAGTCCGGCTCACCGGGGTGGCCGATCGGCCATTTGCAGACCTTTTCGCTGAGATCGAGCAGGGTCGTGCGCGCCGCCTTGCCGGTGCGCACCGGGCGCTTGGCGGCGGGGCGGGCGGCAACCGGGGTGGGCAGGGCCGCCACAACCGCCGGCGCGGCAGTCGCGGGGGCCGCCACCACCTCTTCCTCGCCGGCTTTCACCGGCGACGGGCGCGATTCAAGGCCCAGGCGGTGTGCCTTGCCGATCACGGCATTGCGGCTGACGCCTTCGCCCAGCATTTCGGCGATCTGGCTGGCAGTCATGCCGCCTTCCCAACCGGCCTTCAATTGCGCGATACGTTCATCGGTCCAGGCCATTCAATCCATCCTTGCTGCCCCGCCCGTCTTGCCGCAGGCGCGGTTCCGGCGCTATGGCCGTTAAATGCCCATTCCTGAAAACTCGCCGCGCCACCATCCCGAACCGGGCGTGGTGGTCATTCCATCGGTGAATTGGCAGGGATTGGAAACGCTGTATCTGAAGGAAGTGCGGCGATTTTTCAAGGTGCAGTTGCAAACGGTGTGGGCGCCGGCGATCACCACCTTGATGTTCCTGGTCATTTTCGCGCTAGCGCTCGGCCGCTCGCGGTCGATGGTGCTCGGCGTGCCTTATGCCGATTTCCTGGGGCCGGGGCTGATCGTGATGGGCATGATCCAGAACGCCTTTGCCAATTCCTCGTCGTCGATCCTGGTCGCAAAGGTGCAGGGGTCGATCATCGATATCTTGATGCCGCCATTGTCGGCCGGTGAACTGGTCGCGGCCTATGTTGCCGGCGCGCTTACCCGCGCCTGGCTGGTCGGCATTGCCGTCTGGCTGGTGATGCTGATCGCGCCGGGGGTTGATGTGCCGATCCGGTCGCCGCTGCTGGTGCTGTATTTCGGCAGCATGGGCGCAATCATGCTGGCGCTGCTTGGTGTCCTCACCGGTGTCTGGGCCGACAAGTTTGATCATGCCGCTGCCGTTACCAATTTCGTCATTCAACCGCTGACCCTGTTGTCGGGCACTTTTTACGCCATTGATCGCGTCAACCCTGTCATGGCGACGATCAGCCATGCCAACCCGTTCTTCTATATCATCGATGGCTTTCGCAGCGGCTTCATCGGCGCGTCAGACGGTTTGCTGGGACAGGGGGCGATCATCCTGCTGGTGATCAACATTGCGCTCTGGGCCCTGTGCTACCGCGTGCTGCGGTCCGGCTGGCGGTTGAAGGCCTGAATTTTCGTCGCCGCCGGGGAATTTTTCGCACTGGCACGTATTATAACGAAACCGTCATGTCCGGCGGGCGTTGCAATCGGCTGCGGCTCCGGCATAAGGCCCGCCGATGCCTGGCACAACGATGGCCCGGTTCACGAGGTCGCACCCTGGCAAATACTCTGGGGGAGAGTCGTGACGGCCGCCAGAAGAGGTTAAGACTGCCCAGATGAATGCAATTTTCGGTTCTCGCCTGTCATTGGCTCGATCGGCGCCGGCGGCAGCGGCGTCGCTGGCACTGGCGGTCCTGCTTGTCGGTTGTGGCGGCGGCGGTGATACCGATGCCAAGAAAAAGGCCCGGCCACCATCCATGGTCGGCGCCGTGCCGGCCAGGGCGGAAGATTTTGCGCCGCGCCTGGTTGCACTGGGTACAGTGACGCCGCTGCAATCGGTGGCGGTGCATACCCGTACCGATGGGCAGATCACTGCCATATTGTTCCATGAAGGTGATACAGTCCGCGCTGGCCAGCCGCTGTTCCGGCTGGATGATCGCACGGCCCGCGCCCTGCTGGCGCAGAATCGCGCCACCCTGGCCAGCGCGAAGGCCACAGCGGCCCAGACCAAGGGTGATTTTGATCGCGCCGAGGCATTGGTCGGCAAGGGTTTCATTTCCAAGGCGGTGCTCGATCAGCGCAAGGCGCTGTACGACAGCGCTGTGGCGGCGATCAGCGGTGCCCAGGCCAATATCAGCGCTGCTGAAACCACCCTCAGTTATCTGACCATCCGTGCACCGGTCAGCGGCCGCACCGGCGAGATCGGTTTCCGGCTGGGGGCGACGGTGCGTGCCGCGGATGCGGTACCGCTGGTCACCGTCAATCAGTTATCGCCGATTTCGGTGCGTTTCCTGGTGCCCGCCGAACAGATCCAGACCGTGCGCAGCGCCATGGCGCATGGCGGCCTGACCATATCGGCGCGGGCGCAGGGCGATGCCGGCACCACCGCGCCGCCGCTCGCCACCGGGCGGCTGGCCTTTCTCGACAATAATGTCGATCCGGGTAACGGCGCTGTCGCCGCCAAGGGCGAATTCATCAATGCCGGTGATATATTGTGGCCCGGTGCGATCCTGAATGTCGAACTGCCGTTGCAGGCGGCGAAGCCGTTGATCGCGCTGCCCGAATCGGCGGTGCAAACTGGGCGTGACGCGCCGTTCGTCTGGATGATCGGCAGAGATGGCAAGGTGGCAATGCGCGATGTCACTGTTGCTGGCCGTGCCGATGGCAAGGTCTATCTGGCCAGCGGCGTAGCGGCCGGCGAACAGATCGTCACTGATGCACTGGGCAAGCTGAAGCCCGGCGACAAGGTGCGCACCAAGGCGGGGCCCGGCGCTCCGCCGCAGGCCGCGCTGAACCAGATCACGCCGTCTGCGGCGGGTAACCGGGCCGCTGCGCCGGCGGCGGGTGGCTGATGGGCTTTGTCCGCCTGTGTGTCGAGCGGCCGGTGGCGACCGTGCTGCTCAGCTTTGCGATCATCTTCGCCGGGTTCTTCGGCTATCGCCAGCTGCCGGTTTCGGCGCTGCCCGAGGTTGATCTGCCGACCATCCAGATCCAGGCCAGCCTGCCGGGTGCCAACCCCTCGGTCATGGCATCATCGGTGGCGACACCGATTGAACGGCAGCTTTCGACCATTTCCGGCATCGACCAGATCACATCGACATCGGCAACGGGATCCACCAGCATCACCATCCAGTTTGCGCTGGATCGCAATATCGATTCCGCCGCGCTCGACGTGCAGTCAGCGCTTTCGGCCGTGACCCGCAAGCTGCCGCGCGAAATGCCGGCGCCGCCGACGTTCACCAAGGTCAACCCCGCCGATCAGGCTGTGCTGTTGCTGGCGGTGCGGGACAAGACCCGGCCATTGAATGATTTGCAGACTCTGGTCGATACGCTGATGGTGCCGCGGCTGTCGACCTTGCCGGGGGCCGGCCAGGTGCAGACCTATGGCAGCAGGCGCTTCGCCATCCGGATTCAGTTCGATCCGGCAGCGCTGGCCGCGCGCGGGCTGACCATCGCTGATGTCAGCACGGCGGTCGCCAACGCCAACAGCAATGTTGCCGTCGGTGCCATCAATGGCGGCGAACGCGGCTATATCCTTGATGCCAGCGGCACCTTGCAGGCGCCGGCTGAGTTTGCCGATATCATCGTGTCGGCGTCGGACGGCCAGCCGGTGCGGTTGAAGGACCTGGCCAAGGTGTTCAGCAGCTATGAACAATTGCGCGGCGGCGCCAAGTTCAATGGCGAACCGGCGCTCATCGTGGCGATTTCGCGTCAGCCGGGGGCCAATGTCGTCGGGTTGGTGGACAGCGTTGACAAGGTATTGCCGCAGGTCCGCGAGGCCATGCCGCGCGCTGTCGATATCACGACACTGCTCGATCGTTCCAGTTCGGTGCGGGATTCGGTGACCGATGCGCAATTCACCCTGGTTGGCACGGCGCTGCTGGTCATCCTGGTGATCTATCTGGTGCTGGGTGATGCGCGGGCGACGATGATCCCGGCGATCGTGCTGCCGGTAGCGGCGGTCGGCACCTTTGCCGGCATGTACATGTTCCATTTCAACCTCGACAATCTTTCGCTGCTGGCGCTGACCCTTGCCACCGGCTTTGTCGTGGATGATGCCATTGTCGTTCTCGAAAACATTGTCCGCCATATCGAAGACGGCGAAACGCCGCGCCGGGCGGCGGTGACCGGCGCCAACGAGATTTCGTTCACGGTGTTGTCGATATCGGTGTCGCTGGTCGCGGTGTTCATCCCGTTGCTGTTCATGGGCGGTGTCATTGGCCGCCTGTTCTTTGAATTTGCCGTCACCCTGACCATTGCCATTGCGGTGTCGGCGGTGCTGTCGCTGACCTTGATCCCGATGATCGCGGCACGGGTGCTGAAGCCCGGCCATCAGCAGCCCAACAGCCGCGTGGCGAGGGCTTCGACCCGTGCCTTCAACCGCATGCAGAATGGCTATGTCCGCGCCTTTGACAGCACGCTGCGGCACCGGAAAGCCGTTGGCATCCTTACAATCGTGTCGATCGGTGTCGCCATCTGGGGCTTTTCGGTGGTGCCCAAGGGCTTTTTCCCGACGGAAGACACGGGGACGATCTTCATCGGGACCGAGGGAGCACCCGATGTGAGTTTCATCGACATGCAGGCCAAACAGGATAGGGCCGCGAAGATATTGCTGGCCGACCCCGCGGTATTGCGGGTTAATTCGGTTGTCGGTGGCGGCGATTCGCCCAACAAGGGCCGGATGTTCGCGCCGTTGAAGGCCCGGTCGCAACGCGATTCCATCGACATCGTACAGGCGCGGCTGCGCAAGAAGCTTTCAGTGATCCCAGGCTTTGCCGCCTATCCCAACGTGCCTCAGAATCTGCAATTGGGCGGCCGGCCGGGCCCGACCAACTATCAGTACACGGTGTCCGCCGTCGAAAAGGATGTGTTGTACGATTACGCGCCGAAGCTGGAACAAAAGCTGCGAGCGACACCGGGTTTTGAAGACGTGTCGTCGGACTATGTTAAGGGCGCCCGCGAAGTAATGGTCGAAATCGACCGTGATGCCGCCAGCCGGCTGGGCGTGCCGGTCGCTTCGATCCGCCAGACGCTCTATGCGGCCTATGGCAACCAACAGATTTCAACGCTTTACACAGATGTCGACAGCTATCAGGTCATCATGGAAATCGCCGCCAGCGAGCAGTTGACGCCTGATGGCATCGGCCGGTTGCAGGTGCGCAGCAATGGCAGCAATGGTCAGCCCGGCGTGCTGGTGCCGTTGTCGGCGGTCACCAGGATGACAATCCAGGGGGCGCCGCTAGTGGTTGCCCATCAGAGTCAGCTACCGGCGGTGACGATTTCGTTCAACCTTTCCAAAGGCTTTGCACTGTCGCAGGCCAAGCCGAAGATCGATGCCGCCGCCGCAGAACTGGGCCAGCCAGCCTCGATCTCGGGGGCTTTTGGTGGCAATGCCCAACAGTTCGATGCCTCGACCAAATCAATGCCGATCCTGTTCCTGGCGGCGATCATCGTCATCTACATCGTGCTCGGTGTGTTGTATGAAAGTTTCGCACATCCGATCACTATCCTGTCGGGCCTGCCAGCGGCGGGTATCGGCGCGGCATTCTTCCTGTGGCTGTTCAACATGCCGCTAGATGTCATTGGTATCATTGGTGTTGTTCTGCTGATTGGTATCGTCAAGAAGAATGCCATCATGATGATCGACTTTGCGCTGGCGGGACAACGCAGCCATGGCTGGACCCCGGTCCATGCCATCCGCGAGGCGGCACAAAAGCGCTTCCGCCCGATCATGATGACAACCTTTGCCGCCATGGCCGGCGCTGCGCCGCTGGCTTTTGGTATTGGTGCAGGTGCTGAATTGCGGCAACCGCTGGGCGTCGCGGTGATGGGCGGCCTGTGCGTCAGCCAGGTGCTCACCCTTTTCATTACGCCGGTCGTTTATCTCGGCATCGAAGGCATTAATGCCCGCATCCGCCATTGGCGCGGCGCCGCCGATGTGCGGGAATTGCCGGCGGGCGAAGCGTCGGGCCGGGTAGCGGCGGAGTAGCGGCCGGGTTTACCCGCGTTTGGCCAGGGTGCGTTCGACGTCCGTCCACAGCACCGAGAAGGCGCGGGCGGCCGGGGATCCGGGGGCCTTGGCGAGGACCGGCAGGCGGGTGCTCGCCATGGCTTCGATCGCGGCGGCATAGGGGATGACCGGGCGACCTGGCGCGGCAGCGATAGTATCGCGGTGCAGGGTCTTGCGGCGATCAACCATGGTGAAGACCGGCAGCAGGGCAGGGGCGTAGCTCTTATGGTGTTTGGCGAGGTGTTCGATCAACTGGTCAAAGGCGCGCATCGACAGCGGTGATGGCAGCATCGGCACGACGAGCAGATCGACGGCGCGAAACACCTGTTCGGCCAGTTCGGTGAGGCCCGGCGGGCAATCGAGGACAACCCGGTCATAGTCCTTTTCAAAGGATTTGATCAGCTTTTTCAGCCGCTTGGACTTGTCATCCTCGGTCAGTTGCCGTTCGAGATGGCGCAGCGATTTGTCGGCCGCCAGCACATCCAATCGCGCAAAGTCCGATGCCTGGACCAGCGGTATCAGTTCGCCATCGGCAATACCCTTGCGCGCTGAAATATCGGGGCGAGCGGCGAGGCGCAGCATATGAGTGGCCGCACCCTGGGCATCAAGATCCCAGAGCAAGGTGCGCCGCCCGGATATTGTCGCAGCGGCATGGGCGAGGTTGACCGCCAGTGCCGATTTGCCAACGCCGCCCTTGACGCTGAACACGGCGATGCTGCGCATTGGGGTTAAATCGGGGCGAGGGCGGTGCGCAGCCGGTCACGGACGGCACGCAGGCCGGTCATGTCGGTAGGCGGCAGAGGCAAAGGCGGAGTCGCGGCCGGACTTGGCGGGGCCAAAACCGGCTGCTCCCCCAAGACAAGCTGCGCGCCGCGGATCGTCAGGCCCTGATCATGCAGAAGCCCGCGGATGCGCACCAGCAACGCCATATCGGCGGGGCGATAATAGCGCCGGTTGCCAGCGCGTTTGAGCGGTTGCAATTGCGGGAAGCGGGTTTCCCAGAAGCGCAGAACATGCTGCGGCACGCCGATCGCCAGCGCTGCCTCACCAATCGTCCGGAATGCCAAATCAGACTTGCCGCGTGACGGCCGGTCAGGATCGGCGGTCACGGGATCAGCTGCCGGGCTTGTTGATGGCGTCGCGCAGCAACTGGCTGGGCCGGAAGGTCAGCACGGTGCGCGGTTCGATTGGCACCTCCACGCCCGTCTTGGGATTGCGGCCGATGCGCAGGCCCTTTTTGCGCAGCACAAAACTGCCGAACGACGAAATCTTGACATTGTCCCCGGCGACCAGTGCGTCACCAATGCGATCGAGCACGCTTTCCACCAGCGCGGCGGATTCAGCCCGTGACAGGCCGATTTCACCATGCACTGCGTCGGCGAGCTCCGCGCGCGTCAGGCTGCCGGGTTCGATTGCGCTTTCCTTGCCTGCCATTCTTGCCCCCAAAACTGTGAAGATTGCTGCGCGGCCCCATTTTGCCGGCATTGTTCCGCCAAGCTGGCGCAAAGCGCAACCGAATTTTACCGCCGGCGCCTACAGGCGCCCTCTACCAACGCACGGCGGCGGCACCCCAGGTGAAGCCACCACCCATGGCCTCCAATAGCAACAAATCATTGGCTTTGATACGCCCATCGGCCACGGCGCAATCGAGCGCCAGCGGCACCGAGGCGGCGGAGGTATTGGCGTGGCGATCAACCGTGACGACCACCCGTTCGATTGGCAGGTTCAGTTTGCGCGCGGTCGCTTCCAGGATGCGCAGATTGGCCTGGTGCGGCACCACCCAATCGACATCGCCGGCGGTCAGGTTTGCAGCGGCCAGCGTTTCGGTCATGACGTTCGCCAGGTTGGTGACGGCGTGGCGGAAGACTTCCTTGCCTTTCATGCGCAGCTTGCCGGTGGTGCCCGTCGAGCCAGGGCCGCCATCGACATACAGCAGATCATTGTAGCGGCCATCGGAATGCAGGCGGGTTGCCAGGATGCCAGCTTCGCCGGCGTCGGCGCGCAGCACCACGGCGCCGGCGCCATCGCCGAACAGCACGCAGGTGGCGCGGTCTTCCCAATCCAGCAGCCGCGAGAAGGTTTCGGCACCGATGACTAGCGCGGTGCGATGGGCGCCCGATGTCAGCATCGCATCGGCAACGCTGAGCGCATAGAGAAAGCCCGAACAGACGGCCGCCACATCAAAGGCGACGCCGTGCAGCATCCCCAATTTGTGCTGGATAACGGTGGCGCAGGCCGGAAACGTCTGGTCCGGGGTGGCGGTGGCGACGATGATCAGGTCGATGGCGCTGGCGTCGATGCCGGCATTGGCCAGTGCAGCGCGGGCGGCGGCGGTGCCCAGGTCCGAGGTGAATTCGCCCTTGGCAGCGATATGGCGCTGGCGGATGCCGGTCCGCTCGATGATCCATTCATCGCTGGTATCGACACGGGCAGCGAGTTCGGCGTTCGACAAGATATGCTGGGGCAGATAGCTGCCGGTGCCGATGATGCGCGAACGGATCATCGCCGGGCCATCATTTCGCGTCGGCGGCCACGGCGGCCGGGCGATGGGCGCGGAAATTGGCCAGATCCTGCGAGATGCGTTCGCCCACGCTGTCGGCAATCAGATCATGCGCCACGCCGATGGCATTGGCGATGCCGCGGACATTCGCCGAGCCATGGCTTTTGACGACAATGCCGTTCAAACCGAGGAACACCGCGCCATTATGGGCATTGGGATCAAGGTGCGCGCGTAGCGCTCGCAGCGCGCTGCGCGACAGCAGATAGCCCAGCCGGGTCAGCCAGGAGGTCTTGAAGGCTTCGGTAAGCAGGCCGGAAACCAGCTTGCCGGTGCCCTCCACGGTCTTCAGCGCGATATTGCCCGAAAATCCATCGGTGACAATGACATCGACATTGCCCTGGCCGATCTTGTCGCCCTCGACAAAGCCTTCGAACACCATTGGCAGATTGGCGCCGCGCAGCAGGGCTGCGGCTTCCTTCAATTCGTCGGTGCCCTTCAATTCCTCTTCGCCGATATTGAGTAGTGCGACGCGCGGGCGTTCCAGGCCCAATACCGTGCGCGCGAAGGCGGCGCCCATCACGGCGAACTGCACCAGATTTTCGGTATCGCATTCGGTATTGGCGCCCAGATCGAGCACCACCGAATCATTCTTCAAGGTCGGCAGCAGCGCCGCCAGCGCCGGCCGGTCAATGCCAGGCATGGTGCGCAGCGCGAACAGCGCCATCGCCATCAGGGCGCCGGTATTGCCGGCGGAAACCGCGGCATGGGCCTCGCCATCCTTCACTGCCTGGATCGCCATGCCCATCGATGATGTGCGCGACCGGCGCAGCGCCTGGCTAGGCTTGTCAGTGCCGAGCACAACGTCATCGGTATGGACAACGACGGCGGTGGCGGCGAGGCGGGGGCAACGCGCCAGTTCGTTGCGGATGCGGAGTTCAGGCCCGTGCAGGCGGAAGGTCAGCCGCGGATAGCGTTCCGAAGCGATCTCGGCGGCGGCCATGACATCGGCCAGGCCGGCATCGCCGCCCATCACGTCAAGGGCGATGACCGGTGCAGTGACGGGCTTGATTGTCATGCGGCGCGCGCCGGCCCCCCGGTCAACGGATCAATCCCCGTTTCTGGCCGAATCAGGCTGTCGCCTCGGCGATGATCTCGCGGCCATTGTAATGGCCACAGGCGTTGCAAAGATTGTGCGGCAGCTTCAGTTCGCCGCAATTCGGGCATTCCTGAAAGCTGGTCGGCACCAGCGCATGATGGCTGCGGCGCATGTTGCGCTTGGAAGGCGAAGTCTTGCGTTTCGGAACGGCCATGCGGCACCTGTATCTTGGTTGAGGCGTGTCTCACGGCGTCTTTAGGCCATGACTATGACCGCCGGAAGCCCCGGATTGAGTGAAGCAGCGGCGTATAGGGATTTTTGGTGCTGGCGCAAGCAGAAACACCATTTGCTGGTGCTATCAGCGGGGGAGACGGCGGACGAAACCGCTTGTAAAGATGCGCCGGTGCTCACCCTGCTCGATATCCGCAACGTCGTGCTGATTGAAGCGCTGGCGCTTGATTTTGCCGGCGGGCTTTCGGTGCTGACCGGCGAGACGGGCGCCGGCAAGTCGATCCTGCTTGATGCGCTGGGCCTTGCCATGGGCGCGCGCGGCGATGCCGGGCTAGTGCGCAGCGGGGCGGACGCGGCGCGGGTGACGGCGGAATTCAGCGTGGGCGACGACCATCCGGCGCGGGCGCTGCTGGCGGCGAATGATATCGACATTGACGGCCCGATCATCCTGCGTCGCCAGTTGAAGGCCGATGGCGGTAGCCGCGCCTATATCAATGACCAGCCGGTGTCAGCGGCGTTGCTGCGGGAGGCGGGCGCGGCGCTGGTGGAAATCCATGGCCAGTCGGACGATCGCGGCCTGCTGGCGGCGCGTGGCCACCGGGCGCTGCTCGATGGTTTTGGCGGCCTGAGCGGGGGTCTGGGCGGTGCGGTGGCCGGGGTGCGCGCGGCCTGGGCACATTGGCGGGCGGCAGCGGCGGCCGAGGCCGAGGCGGCGGCAAGGCTCGATGCCGATGCGCGCGACCGCGAATGGCTGGACCATGCCGTCAAGGAACTGACGGCGCTGGCGGCGCAACCGGGGGAGGAGGCCGAACTTGCCGAGACGCGGGCGGCGATGCAGAAGGGCGCGCGGCTGACCGATGATCTTGCCGCTATCGATGCCCTGCTGTCCGGCCATGACGGCGGTACGGCGAAGCTGGCTGCGGCGGCGCGGCGGCTTGACCGGATCGGGGGCGAACATCCGCTGCTCGGCGAGGCATTGGACTGTCTGGACCGGGCGCTGGTCGAAGCTGGCGAGGCGGAAAGCCGGCTGGCGGCGGCGGTGCAGGCACTCGATGCCGATCCGGCGCGGTTGGAAGCGACCGAGACGCGCTTGTTCGAACTGCGTGCCATGGCGCGCAAGCACCGGGTGGACGCCGATGCCCTGCCGGCGCTGGCCGAGGCGTTGCAGGCGCGGGCGGCGGCGCTGGTGGCGGGCGATGACGGCGTCAAGGCCTTGGCAGCGGCGACCAGGGCGGCGCGCGCGGCCTATGTGGCGGCGGCGACGGCATTGGGGACCGAACGGCGGGCGGCGGCAACGCGGCTCGATGCGGCGGTGGCGGGGGAACTGGCGCCGCTGAAGCTTGATGCGGCACGGTTTCGCACGGTGGTGACGGCGCTGCCCGAGGCCGAATGGGGGCCGGAGGGCCGTGAGCGCGCCGAATTCGAAATCGCTACCAACCCCGGCGCGCCGTTCGGCCCGCTGATCAAGATCGCCTCGGGCGGGGAATTGTCACGCTTCGTGCTGGCACTGAAGGTGGCGCTGGCCGAAACCGGCAGCGCCGGGACGTTGATTTTTGACGAGATCGACCGCGGTGTCGGCGGCGCGGTGGCGTCGGCGATTGGCGAACGGCTCGCGCGGCTGGCGGCGGGAACGCAGGTGCTGGTGGTGACGCACAGCCCGCAGGTGGCGGCGCGCGGCGCGCACCAGTGGCGGATCGCCAAGGCGGTGTCTGATGGCGCGACGCGCACGGCGGTGGTGCCGCTGAATGCCGCCGAGCGCCGTGAGGAGATTGCGCGGATGCTGTCCGGCGCCGATGTGACCGATGAGGCGCGGGCGCAGGCGGCGCGGTTGCTGGGGTGAACGGCGGTTGACGTTTTTCGCCTTAGTGTGCACATTCCGTGGACACATTGGAGAGCCCCATGTCCACAACCGCCAAGCCCATCGGCGTCCGTGAATTTCGTGGCAAGCTGAGTGATTATCTGCGCCG
>JANYCM010000128.1 GCA_025360285.1 Sphingomonadales bacterium | reverse complement strand
GCATCCAGGCCATAGGCCGAATGCAGCACGCGCACCGCCAGTTCGACATATTCTTCCGCGATCAGCACGCTGACCTTGATTTCCGACGTGGTGATCGCCTGGATGTTGATGCCGCGATCGGCCAGCGCCCGGAACATCGTCACCGCCACTCCGGCATGGCTTTTCATGCCGACGCCGACCACCGAAATCTTGGCGACCGCCGCATCGGACAGCACCTGGGCATAGCGGATGACGCTGCGCGATTTTTCCAGCGTATCGAGCGATTGCGCCAATTGCGTGCGCGGCACGGTGAAGGTGACATCGGTGCTGCCTTCGCCCTTGGCGATGTTCTGGACAATCATGTCGACATTGATGTTGGCATCCGCCAAGGGCCCGAAGATCGCCGCCACAACGCCGGGCACATCGGGCACGCCGACCAGCGTCACCTTCGCCTCGTTCTTGTCATAGGCGACGCCGGCAATCAGTTCGCGTTCCATGTCTTCATCCTCGTCAACGACCATCGTGCCCGGCGCGTCGGTAAAGCTCGACAGCACCTGGACCCGCACCTTTTCCTTCATCGCCAGTTCGACCGAGCGCGTCTGCAGCACCTTGGCACCAACCGAGGCGAGTTCCAGCATTTCCTCATAGGTGATGCGGTCCAGCTTGCGCGCCCGCGGCACGATGCGCGGGTCGGTCGTATAGACGCCATCGACATCGGTATAGATATCGCAGCGATCGGCCTTCAACGCCGCCGCCAGCGCCACCGCCGATGTATCGGACCCGCCGCGCCCCAGCGTCGTCACCCGGCCGTCCGGCGACAGACCCTGGAAACCAGGCACCACCGCCACCTCGCCGCGCGCCATTGCGGCAACCACATGATCGGTATCAATGCCCTCGATGCGCGCCACGCTGTGCGCATCGGACGAATGGATCGGCAATTGCCAGCCCAGCCACGACCGCGCCGGCACACCGGCGGCCTGCAGCGCGATCGCCAGCAAGCCGGACGTTACCTGTTCACCCGCCGCCACCACGACATCATATTCGCGCGGGTCGGCGAGCGGCGAGGCTTCGCGGCAAAAGCCGACCAGCCGGTCGGTTTCGCCCGCCATTGCGGAAACCACCACGGCGACTTCATTGCCGGCGGCAATCTCGCGCTTCACCCGCGCCGCGACCCCGCGAATACGCTCGGTGCCGGCCATCGACGTGCCGCCGAATTTCATCACGATACGAGCCATGGCGGGGGGACAGTTCCTCACGTAAACGTCTGCGGCGGCGCGGCCCCTTGGCGGAACCTGCCCGTCTGATAGAAATGCACCGGCCCGATGGCAAGCAAGCCAGGGTTTGGCGCAGACGAGGATTTCCATGGCAACAGCGCCCGAGACGATTTCGGCAGCCAGCATTTCGCCGGATGAGGCGGCTTTTTTCGGCAATCTCGCCGCTGACTGGTGGAACCCGCGCGGCAGCTCGGCGATGCTGCACCGGATCACGCCGCTGCGCAGCCAGTTGATCCGTGACGCGGCACTGGGTCATTTTGGCGGCGATTCCGGCACGCGCCGGCCGCTGGCGGGACGCACGGCGCTCGATATCGGCTGCGGCGCCGGGCTGATGACCGAACCCCTGGCGCGGATGGGGGCAAAAGCAACGGGTATTGATGCGGCGCCCGAAAACATCGCTGCCGCCCGGGCTCATGCGGCGGCTGGCGGCCTGACGATCGACTATCGCGCCACATCGGTGGAGGCGCTGGCCGAAATCGGCGCGACCTTTGACATCATCACCTGTCTCGAAGTCGTCGAACATGTCGCCGGGCGCGACAGTTTCTTTGCGGCGCTGGCGGCGCTGCTGGACCCCGGCGGGTTGGCGGTGCTTTCAACCCCGAATCGGACGCCCGCATCCTGGGCGGTGCTGATCGGCGGCGCTGAAATCCTGCTACGGTCCATCCCGCGCGGCGCCCATGACTGGCAACGCTTCATGACGCCCGCTGAACTCACCGAGGCTCTGGCCAATGCCGGGCTGCGCGTGATCGAGACGCAGGGCCTGACCTGGCGTCCGGGCAAGGGCTTTACCCTCGGCCCGGACGTTTCGGTCAATTATTTCCTTACCGTTGCCGGCGCCTGATCACCAATACAGCCCGCGCACCGCCCGCAGGATAATGCCGTCACCGATGCGAATCAGCAGGGCGTCCGGCCCGACACGGATCCAGCGCGTGCCGACATAGGCGGGCGGCAGGCGGTAATAGCCAGGGTTGCCGATGTAATAGCGGCTGCTGAAATAGGCCGGTGGCAGGCGATAGCCCGGCCCCCAGGGGCGATAGGCATAGCCCTGCGGATGAATGAAGGCGGGGCCGCGATAGCGCGCACCATCCCAGCGCCAGTCATTGCCGCGCCGGTCAAAGTCACGGCCCTCATGGCCGCGCCAGCCATCCCCGCGCCGATCATCGCCGCGCCAGTTGCCGCGCCCGTCTTGGCCGCGGTCCCAGCCGCGCCCGTCATGATCACGCGGATCGGCCAGGGCGGGCCCCGCCATAATCATGCCGGCGAGGCCGGCGAGCAGTAGTTTGCGCATGTTTCCTCTCCAAACCGGCCCTGATTGGCCTCGCTTCGGTATCGCGCACCCCGACTGAACAAGTCGTGAAACTCTGGTTGGCGGGCGTTCAGGCAAGCATCTGCCGCGCCAGGCCCGTCGCCCCGGCCAGGACCAGCACCGGGATCATCCCCAGCCGCGTGCGCGTCAGCAGGATCAGCGCCACCAGAGCCGTCGCGGCGGCAAAGGGATTGAGAGTGGCTTGCGGCACGTTCAGTTGCACCGGTCCATAATGGATGACCTGAACGCCGACGAACAACACATGCAGGGCAAACCAGACGCCCAGGCTGGCCATCACCCCGACCACCGCCGCTGTCACCCCCGACAGTGCCCGCGCCAGCCGCGGCTGGGCGATCACCCGGTCAAAGTGCGGCGCCAGGGTGAAGACGAACAGGAAACTGGGCGCAAAGGTCATCCACAACACCAGCGCCATGCCGATAATCGCACCGCCGAACGCTGGCCACGGCCCGGCGAGGCGATGCCCGGCGATGCCGCCGACGAACTGATAGACCAGCACCAGCGGCCCCGGCGTGGTTTCCGCAAGCGCCAGCCCATCGACAATCTCACGCGGGGTGACCAGCGCCGCCAGCGGGCCTCCACTCGCGCCCTGCGCCACATAGGCCAGCCCGGCATAGGCACCGCCGAAGCTGGACAGCGCCAGCCGGGCAAAGGCACTGCCCAGCGCCACCAACCCATGATCGGGGCCCAGCCACAGTGCCAGCCCGGCGAGCGGCAGCAGCCAGATCAACAACCAGAGCAGCGCGGTGCGTAATGATGCCCGCCACGGCACGGGCGTCGCCGTGCCAGATGTTGCCAGGGATGGCAGCGCGGCCGGGGCACCCACCACCGTCGCCAGCGCCACGACAAGCGGAAACGGCACGGCAAACAGGTTGATCAGCACAAAGGCAGCCCCCGCCAGCCACCAGGCCCGTGCTGACGTCAGCGCCCGTCTTGCCACGCGCCACACCGCCTGCGCGACGATGGCGATGACCGCGGCCTGCACCCCGGCGAACACCGCCTGCACGGCTGCAACCTGGCCGAAGCCGATATACAGGCTTGCCAGCCCCGCCATGACCAGCGCCCCCGGCGCGATGAACAACAGCCCGGCGATCAACCCGCCGCTGACCCCGCGCCGGCGCCAGCCGAGCCAGATCGCCAGTTGCTGCGCCTCCGGCCCCGGCAGCAACAGGCAGACATTCAGTGCGGCGAGGAAGCTGGCTTCATCGAGCCAGCGGCGCTTTTCGACAAGCTCCCGGTGCATGACAGCGATCTGCCCGGCGGGACCACCGAAACTCAGCACGCCGATGGTCGCAAAGGTCCGCACGAAACCATCAGCTTTCCGGGGCGGGGCGGGCTGTGGCATGGTGCCTCTCGGGATTGGGGCAGGAATTAATGATGGCACAGGAACTGCGCGGCATCCACCACAGCGCCTATCGCTGCCGCGATGCCGAAGAAACCCGGGCATTTTATGAAGATGTTCTCGGCCTGCCGCTCAAGGGCCTCGTCATCGAGGAAAGGGAACCGGGCTCCGGCCGCCGCAATCCCTTTGTCCATATCTTCTTCGGGTTGCCCGACGGCAATTTCCTCGCCTTTTTCGATGCGCCGGGCAGTGCCACGCCCGAGGCCTTTCAACCTGTGCATGGCTTTGACCGGCATGTCGCCTTTGAAGCCGGTGACGAGACGGCACTGCTCGCCTGGCAGGGGAAGCTGAATGGTGCCGGGGTGCCGTGTCTTGGTCCGATCGACCATGGCTTTGTGCGCTCGGTGTATTTTCAGGACCCCAATGGCCTGCCGCTGGAAATCACCTGCCGCCTGGCCGGTCATGACGAGATCATGGCGGCGGAACTCGCCGCGCACCGCGCTGCGCTCGCTGACTGGACGGCGGCAAAGGCAGCGAAAGCGACAGCCGCTTGAGCGACTTTGCCCGCATTCCGCTGCTGCTCGGCTGGCGCGAGGCGGTTGGCCTGCGCGATACCTATGGCGGCGTCGATGGCGTGGTGGCACTCCAGGCGCAGCATCTGAAACCGGCGGTGCCGTCCGACACCATCGTCATCTTCATGCATCCGATGGGCATCATGCATTATCTGCCGCTGCCCGGTGCGCTGGCGGCCGCGGGCGTGCATGTGCTGACGACAGTGTCGCGTTATCCCAATAATGACAATGCGCTGATCATGGAAAAGGTCGCCATCGATCTGGGCAAATGGTTCGAATATTGCCGCAACCGGCTGGGCTACACCAAGGTCGTGCTCGGCGGCTGGTCAGGCGGTGGCAGCCTGGCGCTGTTCTATCAGGCCGAAGCCGAGGACCCGCGCGTCACCGCCACCCCGGCAGGCGATCCGCCCGATCTGGTGGCGGCGAAACTGCCGCCCGCCGATGGCGTCATGCTGCTGGCGGCGCATGTCAGCCGGGCGCATACGCTGACCGAATGGCTCGACCCGTCGGTGATCGACGAAGCCGATCCGACGCGGCGCGATCCGGCGTGGAATCTTTATGACCCCGCCTGTGCGCAGCCGCCGTACAGCGCCGACTTCCTTGCCGCCTTCCGCGCCCGGCAACTGGCACGCAGCCGGCGCATCGATGCCTGGGTCGATGCGACGCTGGCGGCATTGAAACGTCGCGAGGGCGACCATGCCGAACGCGCCTTCATCGTCCATGGCACCATGGCCGACCCGCGCTGGCTCGATCCGGCGGTTGACCCCAATGATCGCGTGCCCGGCCGCTGCTATTTGGGCGATCCGCGGCTGATCAATGATTCGCCCGGCGGGCTGGGCCGCTTCACCACGCTGCGATCGTGGCTGAGCCAATGGAGCCATGACCGGTCGCATGCCGATGGCATCGCCTGCGGGCCGCGCATTTCGGTGCCAGTACTGGTTATCGGCAACAGCGCCGATGACGCCTGCACGCCGTCACACACCAACCGCCTGTATGATTGCGTGGCGCAGGTCGATCGCCAACTTCATGTCGTCGAGGGCGCCACGCATTATTACGCCTTTCAGCCTGACAAGCTCGCCGAGGCGACGCAGGCGGTGCAGAATTGGCTGGTCGTGCGCGGCTTTAGCTGATGAGAAGAGCTGTCCTACATGGGCGAAACAGGCTATTCACCGGGCGACGATCGCTCTTTGACATCGGTATATCGATCATGGCGGCAGGTGGCCTTGGCAAGGGCTGCTACAGGCACGAAAAATCGGCCGAAACAGGAAAATAAGGAAAATAAGTGAATAATCTGACGTTTTCTGGGGTTTTAACGCCGTAAAATTACGCCTCAGACTCAGATTCAAACCCTAGAGGAAGCGCGCCACCACCTCCCGATAGCTGCGGCTAACCTTGACCTGGGTGTTGGAGCCCAGCACCAGGAAGCATTCGCCATTGGTGTGCGGCTTGACGCTCTTGATATTGTCGAGGTTGACGATCGTCGAGCGGTGGATGCGCTGGAACTTGCGCGGGTCGAGGCGTTTTTCCAGGTCCTTCATCGTCTCGCGCAGGATCAGCGTCTGGTCGGCGGTATAGATGCACATATAGTCACCGGCGGCATCGATGCGCTCGATTTCGCCGACATCGACCCGGAAAATCTGGCCACGATCCTTGATGTTCAAAATCTTCTCATAACGATTGGCGGCCGGCGCATCGCCATCCCCGGCCAGATCATCGGGCATCGAATCGGGTGCCACTTCGGTCAGGATTTCCTTCAGGCGCTCGCTGTCTTCGCAACTGCGCTTTTCGGTTAGCCGCTGGCGCACCCGGTCGATGGTCACCGCCAGGCGTTCCTCTTCAACCGGCTTCATCAGATAGTCGACCGCCTGGGCTTCGAACGCCTTCAGGGCATGCTGGCCAAAGGCAGTGACAAAGACAAAGAGCGGCGGTTCGATATCGGCCAGCCCGGCAACCACCGAAAAGCCATCAAAACCCGGCATCTGGATATCCAGAAACACCAGATCGGGTTTCAGCGTCTTGATGGCGCGAATCGCTTCGCGGCCATTGGCGCAGCGTTCAATGATCTCGACATCGTCAAACGCCTGCAAGCGCAGTTCAAGGCCCTGGATGGCCAGCGGCTCATCGTCGACGATAATGGTGCGAATGGCCATGAAATCAGCGCTTTCCTACTGTGCCGCAAGTGTCTGCGGCATCGGCATCGGCGCCCCCGGTCTCTCACTGCCCCGGCTCTCGCCCCCGGTCGCCGTGACAATATTTTCAGTCTGATATGGAATGTCGATCAGCACAATCAAGCCTTTCGGGCTGTTTTCGGCAAGTTCGAAGCGATGATCGTCGCCATAGGCCTGCACCAGCCGTTCGCGGATATTGGCCATGCCGACTTGCGTGCCGCCCGGCACCGGGTCCCCGCCCGCGCTCGGGGCGCCCTGCAAACCGGGGCCGGTATCGGCAACAGTGATGACCAGCCGATCGTCCATGCGCCGGGCATCGATCAGGATATCGGCGCCGTCCTCGCTCGGGGTTACCGCATATTTGATGGCGTTTTCCACGATCGGTTGCAGCAGCAGCGACGGCAACCGCGCCTCCATGACATCGGGGGCAATATCAAAACGCGTGCGCAACCGGGCCTCGAAGCGTGTGCGTTCGATATCGAGATACAGCTTCAACGCCTCGGCCTCCTGCGCCACCGTCGCCAGGCCTTCGCGTTCGCCAACCAGACTGTAGCGCAGGAACGACGCCAGCCGCGACAGCATGGCATTGGCGCGCTCAGTCTGTTTGAGCAGCACCAGCGTCGATATGGAATTCAAGGTGTTGAACAGGAAATGCGGGTTAAGCTGATAGCGCAACATCTCCAGTTGCGCCGAATTGGCCTGGCGCGCGACATTGACCATGCGTTCCGATTGCTCGGCGAGCAGCAGATAATAGTTGATGCCATAATACAGCCCCGACCAGGCACCGAGTACCGAGAAATCGAGCAGGATGGCGCCAAGGAATTCAATGCCCTGGGGTTTCCAGCCGGGTTGATAGAAAGTGGCGTGGGCCCAGACCTCCAGCACCGAAAACAGCGCCGAGGCGCCGGCGAGAATCAGCAGCGACAGGGTCCAGACATAAACGGGCTTCATCACGATGATCCGGCGATAGGCCGCTGCCATCAACAGGGTGAGCGAGAAGCCTGTCGCCGTCACGATGACGGCGGGCAGGATGAAGGCGACGCCCATCGAATTGGCCAGGCCCGACAGGGCGCGCAGCAGCAGATAGGCCACCCAGCCGCCGCCCTGGAGGATCCAGAAGGCGCGGTTCTTGTCGTGGAAAAACCCTTGCTGGCGCGGATTTTGAAGCATCTGTCAGATGACGCTAGCCGATTTCCGCCAGCTTCGCACCCCCTGGGGTCTGGTCAGGCGCGGCGGCGCGCCGTAACCAGTGGCCATGTCCCTCACCGCCGACCAACTGCGCACCGCGCTCGATCATGTCGCCAGCATTGAGCCCAATCTGGCGGCGGCGCTCGTCCAGGTCGGCTATCCCGAACCCCGCGGCCGGCCGCGCGGTGCCGCAACCATGATGCGGGCCATCGTCGGCCAGCAAGTCAGCGTCAAGGCGGCGGCGAGCATCTGGGCGAAGCTGGAAAGCGCCTGCGGCGGTGACATGGATGATTTCGCCCGTGTCGCGGCAACCCCAGTGGAGACGCTGCGGAGTGCCGGCCTGTCGGGACAAAAGGCCAGCTATGTCCATGGCCTGGCCGCCGCCATCGCCGGCGGCCATATCGATTTTGCGGCCCTGCCTGCCGATGACGAGGCGGCTATCGTGGCGCTGACGGCGATCAAGGGCATCGGCCGCTGGAGTGCCGAAATCTATCTGCTGTTCGCCGAAGGCCGGCCGGATGTGTTCCCGGCCGGCGATCTGGCGGTGCAAATCCAGCTCGGCAAGATCATGGGGCTGGACAGCCGCCCGACCGAGAAACAGACGCGCCTGCTGGTCGAACCCTGGCGGCCGCACCGCGGCGCGCTCGCGGTGTTCCTCTGGCACCATTACAACATCGTCGCACTTTAGGCCGGCGATGATCACCGACATCACCAGCCCGGCCAATCCGGTCTTCAAATCCTTGAAGTCTCTGACGGAAAAAAAGGGCCGCAAGGCGGAAGGCCTGTTCCTTGCCGAAGGGCTGCGAGTCTGCACCGAGGCGCTGCACAGCGGCCACGTGCCGCGCTACCTGATCTTTGCCGCCGATGCCGAGGCGCATCCGCTGACCCAGGCGCTGATTGCCGCCACCGAGACGGCACGCGGCATGGTCATTCGCAGCAGCCGGGACCTGCTGCACCGGCTGACGGGGAAGGACAATCCCGGTGCGGTGGCGGGGGCCTATGCGATCCCGGATACCGGGCTTGAACACATCGATCGATCGTCGGCCAAACTTTGGGTCGTCGCTGAAAACCTAAAGGATCCGGGCAATCTGGGCACCATGCTGCGGACCTGTGACGCCACCGGTGCCGGCGGCATCATCCTGCTCGACCAATGCTGCGATCCATTCAGCCTGGAAGCGGGGCGCGCCTCGATGGGCGGGCTGTTCACCCGGGCCGTGGCACAGGTCAGCGGACCGGAATTTTTCACCTGGCTGCGAGCGGGGCCTGGCGAACTGGTTGGCGCGGCGCTGGCGGGACACACCATCGATTACCGCGCTCACCGCTTTGCGCCCCCGAGCTTCCTGTTCATGGGCAACGAACAATCCGGCCTGCCGCCGTCCTATGCAGCGGTCTGCGATACGCTGGTCAGATTGCCGATGAAGGGGACGGCTGACAGTCTGAATGTCGCCGTGGCCACCGCCGTCTTGCTATACGAGGCGCTGGGCCAGATTGAGCCGCTGGCCTGACCAGGCGAGGCCGGCGCCGTGGCACCGGCCCCCTGGTGTTCAAGCTAGAAGTGCACCAGCAGATCGGCTGCCCCAATCCAGGTATAGTTGCGTGTGCCGGCATCAAAGGCGGCGGCGCCATAGGAGTGATAATAACCGAATTCGGGCCGCACCTCGACCTGGGGCGAGAACCAATGCTGCCAGGCCACTGAGAAATCGATGTAGTTGGCCTTGGTGCCAGTGCGCTGCCCCTGGGCGTCGCTGTAGAATTCGGGACGGAAGACGAAGTTATTGAGCGCATTGGGTGAATAGTTGATGTAGGCGACAGTGCCAACCGCCGAAGCCGTGCATTTCAGCATGGCCGCATCGTTGCAAATCGCCCGGTTCGGCGCGTTATTGGCGATGAACTGCGGTGAAAACGGCGTGCCGCCATTGGCATAGGCGTCCTGCACCACCGGATTCAGCGCATTGGGGACGTCGCGCTGGTGCAAATGGTAGAATTCATAGGACAAATGCCATTTGTCATTGAACTTATGGTAGTAAGTGAAGCCATACCATTGCAGATTGTTGTAGCCCCATTCGCCATTGTTGATGGCATCGGCGCAGGGGTAGATCGCATCCTTGCCGTCGTTCCAGGTGATGCGCAGACAGGCGGTAAATGAGGGTCGTGCGCCCGGATCCTTCTTGAACGTCGCATCCGGATACAGCGGATTGGGATAGGGGTTGACGACGCGCTTGCCCAGATTCCAGATCGCCGTATCTGAACCTGCCGTCACGCCCAGTTGCAGGAAGACGTTCTTGGTAAGCGCGAGCGTCGTCTGGATGCCGGTATTGGTATAGTTATCATACCCATAGGTCAGAGAATGGGTGTACATATAGTTGTTCGGGCCAAGCTGCGCCTCAATATCAGGTAGGGCGATAAAGCGGCCGACGCGGATCAAAAGGCCCTGGGCGATCTTGGGGATGAACAACTCCGCGTACACCATCGGGAAATCATAGCCATAGACCTTGTTTTTGCCGAGATATTGGTTGCTCACCAGCCCGAACGAGGTCGTGTAGCGATAATTTTCGCCATAGATACCTGAAACCCGAAACCCCCAATCGACATGATCGACCTGCACGGTGTCGGGCAGGCGTTCGACATAGACGACGGCCTGGTCAAGCTGGACGGTATTGGGCGTGTAGACATAGGAAATCGGCGCATTGCCGCCCGGCCGGACAACGTTGCTGCTAATATTGATGCCGCCGTCGATCCAGCCATAGATCTGGATGCCCGAATTTTGCAGGGCATGGCCGAGGCCGGTGTTGGCCAGAGCACTCATCAAGGGGCTGTCGATGCTGGCCGTTCGTGTCACGCCGAGCGAGGTGGTGCCGCCATAGGGCCATTCGGTGAAGGGCATCGGCGGCGTCGTTTGCGGGGCCGGCGCCCAATCGGCGCGCCGAGACGGCGGCGCATTGGGATCACTGGGCGCCCCGGATTTGCCCCATTCCAGCTTGTAATAATTTCCGAGCCGTTCAAAAAAACCGGTGCCCAGCGCCGTGTCGAGGCAGCCAAAATCCTTGTAGGGGTCGCTGGTCTTTGTGCAGACGGGGGTGACCGTCGCCGGTTCGTTGCTTGTTGCGGCCGGTGCTTCCTGCGCTGCCACTGGCGTCACCACCATAAATCCCAGGGCAAGCGCAAGGCTGCCCACCATCTGCTTTCGCATTGCCATTCTCCCTGTTGCGCATCGCCGACGATGTGCGGTGCAGGGCTTTTTCTGTAGTGCCGGCATCGCTGGCCGCAATGCGGCGGAATGGAGCAATAATAATGCTCGCATAAAGAAGTAGCGGCGGACATTGAAAGATTTTTCGCACGGCCGCCACTTGCCAGCCCGCCAGACATGCAATCGGTATAATTTAAAGCAATCTGGTCGTAATAAACACTCTATTGGCCACCAGTGCTTGTCCAAAATATCCTAAAGAGCTCGCAATAAGACTGAAAACCTTACGTAACGATTTTGTTATGAAGTTTTTATGCACCAATAGGTTTAAATATTGGTAAGGCTGAGTCTGGATCAAGCCAGCGCCCAGCGTTGCAGGCCGTCGTCGTCCATTGATATGCTGCCAGTGCTGCCGACCGGTGAGGCATCCTGCGACAGCAGCACCGCACAAATGTCTGTATCCGCCACTGCCGCCTTGCCAAATACCCGCGCCCCGTCCGGCGTCCGGCCGATGATGCTGCCATGAGAGGGCGCGCCGTCACGGTCATAGACGATGCTGAAGGTCTCCAGTGTCGCCGGCCCGGCGTACGCCAGATCGAGCGCTGGCACCGGCGCGCGCACGGCTTCGGCAGCGTCCTGGACATCCTTGGGGAGCATCAGGCTGGCCGGATCGGCCGCTTCACTGCCGATGACCAGCGCGTGATGCTTGGTGACATAGCCGCCTTGACCGTAGAGCAGCGCGCGCGCCGCCGGCTGATCGCGCAGCGACCGCACCATAGCGCAGGTTGACTGCAACATATAGCAGTTGAGCCCGGCGCCGGCAAAGCTGAGCCCGCCGGTCACGCTGAATGGCCGGTCCGCCGCCAGCCCCAGGGTGCGCCGCGCCATCTTCGGCACCGTCGGGAAACAGGAATAAAGTTCAACCCGGTCAAAACCTTGTGGGGCGATGCGCATCGCCTGGGCGAGCACGGCGTCCTGCGCCACCGAATGATGATATTGGTCGCGGGTGAGATAATCCATCGGCTCGGCGGCAGCAGCACCGCCATGGATATGGATGATCCGGTCCTCGGCGATACCCGCAGCCCGTGCCAGGGCGAGGGTTGTCATCAGCACCGCCCCGGCCTGGTTGACGGTGTTGTTGGCGACCATGCGCTTGGTATAGGGCCAGGCGATCAGGCGATTGTCGGCGCTCGGCGTGGTGATTTCGGCGGCCGAAAACGCCTTGCGGCCCCACGCATGAGGGTTGGCGGCAGCAATTTCCGAAATCATTGCATAGGCTTGGCCGCTTTCCGCCAGCGCCTCCGCCGGCGTCAGCCCCCAGGCGGCGGTGGTGGCATTTTCATACAGCGGATAGATATGGACGGGCTGGAAAATGCCGTGGCGCATCGCCATCGCTGTGACATGGTCGCTGGGGACGATGGGGTTTTCAGGCGTGGCCGCCGGCGGCGTCCAGGGCAGGTCGATCCCCGCTGCCTTGGCCTTGGCGACGGCGTTGGCCGCCTCCCCGCCGCACACCGCGGCGACCAGGCTGTTGCCGTTCATGATGCGCAGCGCGGCTTCGTGGATGCGCGTCGTCGCGGTTTCACCGCCGACCTGGCCATAGACGGCGCGGGCCGGATTGACGCCCAACCGCTCGGTCAGCCGCTGCGCCACACGGTCATAGCGCCAGCTGATCATATGGATAATATCAAGCGAATCCAGCTGGTTGAGGAAGCCGCCGCCCGCGTCAATATCGGCCGCGCGCAGCGCTTCGGCAAGCAGCGCCAGCGGTTCCAGCGCCAGCGCCGGGTCGGCGGGGCGGTCATTGATTTCGCCGACGCCGATGATGACGGGGGTGCGATCGGGTGGCAGCGGCATGGATTATCCCCCTGGGGCGGCGACAGGCCCCGCCATAGCAATGGTCAACCCGGCGGCGTCAAGACGGTGATCGCCCGCCTATCACCTTCACGGGGTCGATGGCGGTGCGGCCGCGGCGCAGTTCGAAATGCACCTGCGGCTCGGTCACGGCGCCGCTGCTGCCGGCCCGCGCAATCACGTCGCCTTGCCTAACCCTTTGACCACGCTGCACTAACAGCGCCTCATTATGGCCATAGGCGCTAACCCAGTCGCCGGCATGCTTGATCAGCACCAGATTGCCAAAGCCGGCAATGGCGTCGCCGGCATAGGCCACCACGCCATCCCCGGCGGCCCGCACCGCGGCGCCCGCCGAGGCTTTCAGATTGACACCATCGTTGAACCGCCCCCCGGCCTTGGCACCGAATCCAGAGATCACCCTTCCCTCCACGGGCCAGCGGAATGGCGGGGATTCCCCGGATAAAATGGGTAACGGCGCCGGCGAAACCGGGGTGATGGCGGGGGTGCGGCCCGGCGATTTGGGTCTCGCCACGGGTCCGGAGCCGGTCGTGGCGGGTTCGCCGCCGGTGATGATGTCGTCGATATCCAGTTTCAGCGCGCGTTGGCGCTCCGCCAGCCCCATGTCGGCAACGGCCCTGGCGGTCGGCAGCAGCAGCCGGTCGCCGACTTCCAGCCGATACGGCGGCTTCAGCCCATTGGCGGCGATCAGCCGCGACCAGGCGACGCCATAGGCGCGGGCAATGGCAATGCCGGTCTCCCCCGGCTTGACGGTGTGCAGCCGGCCGCCCGGCACGACGACGGCATCGGGCACCACCCGCCGCGCTGCCCAGACCGGTTTTTCGGCGACGGCCGGAGCCGGGGCCTCCACAACCGCGGGCCGCCGCGCGCGATCGGGGGCGCAGCCAGCCAGCGCGAGCAGCAGCGCCCCAACGCCAAAGGCCAGGCCCCGCGTCAGCCGAGCACCGCCTTCAAATCCGCCAGGGTCGCATGATGCGTCATGTCGAGGTGCAGCGGTGTCACTGAGATACAGCCGTCGTGCATCGCCTTCAGATCGGTTTCATGGCCGGGGATCAGCTTCTCCTTGCCATAACCATGCCAGTAATAATCGAAACCACGCGGATCGGTGCGCTTGATCAGGTGGATGTTGCCATAATCGCGAAAGCCCTGTTCGGTGACGCGCACGCCCTTCACGGCATCGGCGGCGACCGGCGGGAAATTGATGTTGATCAGCACGCCCTCCCCCCAGGCAACGCCCAGTATCTGGCGCAGCAGCGCCGGGCCATGCACCGTCGCCGTGCTGAAATCCTCGCGGCCGACGGTGTAATCCGCCATCACCTGGCTGAGGGCCACGGAGCGGATGCCGGCGAGGCAGCCTTCCATCGCAGCCGACACCGTGCCCGAATAGGTGACATCCTCGGCCAGGTTGCCGCCGCGGTTGACGCCCGACAGGATCAGGTCAGGCTTGTTGTCGGCGAGCACGGCGCCCAGCGCCAGCATGACGCAATCGGTCGGTGTGCCGCGCACCGCAAAGCGCCGGGGCGTGATTTCGCGCAGCCGCACGGGTTGTGACAGGGTCAGGCTGTGGCCGGCGCCAGATTGTTCCTCCGCCGGGGCAACGACCCAGACATAGTCGCTCAGCGTGGCGGCAATGGCTTCCAGCGCAACGAGGCCGGGGGCGTTGATGCCGTCGTCATTGGTGACCAGAATGCGCATCAATTCTTCCCATATGTCATCCCGGACTTGACCCGGGACCCAGTTTCTTCATCGCGATCACCGAAATCCGGCCCAGAGCAAGCTGGGTCCCGGATCAAGCCCGGGATGGCGGCTTATGCCGGCACCAGCACCGTCACCCCGCCCATATAGGAATGCAGCACCTGGGGAATCCGCACCGTGCCATCAGCCTGCTGATAATTTTCGATCACCGCCACCAGCGTGCGGCCGACGGCAAGGCCGGACCCGTTCAGCGTGTTGACGAAACCGCGCGTGCCCTTGTCGCCGCGGGTTTTCACCCGGGCCGCCATGCGCCGGCCCTGGAAATCGCCGCAGTCCGAAATGCTCGAAATTTCGCGCCACGCGCCTTGTCCCGGCAGCCAGACCTCCAGATCAAAGGTGCGGCGCGCGGCAAAGCCCATATCGCCGGCGCACAGCAACATGCGGCGATAGGCAAGGCCAAGGTTTTCCAGGATCGCCTCGGCCGATCGCACCATATGGTCATGTTCCGCCGCCGCTTGTTCGGCGGTGCAGATACTGACCAGCTCGACCTTTTCGAACTGGTGCTGGCGGATCAGCCCCTTGGTGTCGCGCCCGGCGCTGCCGGCTTCGGAGCGGAAACACGGGGTCAGCGCCGTCTGGCGCAGCGGCAGCCGGTCATCCTCCACGATGGATTCGCGCACCAGATTGGTCAGCGAGACTTCGGCAGTGGGGATCAAATACCGGCCATCGGTGGTCTTGAAGAGGTCTTCCTCGAACTTGGGCAATTGCCCGGTGCCAAAGGCGGCGCGGGCATTGACCAGCAAGGGCACGGCGGTTTCGCGATAGCCGTGCGCTTCCGTCTGCACATCGAGCATATATTGGCCCAGCGCCCGGTGCAGCCGTGCCAGCGGGCCGGCCAGCACAGCAAAGCGCGCGCCGGCAATGGCCGCGGCAGCTTCAGGATCATAACCGAGCCGGGCGGCGACGGCATCATGTTCCAACGGCTTGAAATCGAAATCGGGCCTGGTGCCCCATTGGCGGACGACGACATTGCCATGTTCATCCACGCCATCCGGCACATCGGCGGCGGCGGCGTTGGGCAGGGCAGCGAGCAGCGCCTCGATGTGCGCGCTACCGTCACGTTCGGCGGCTTCCAGCGCCGGAATGCGTTCCTTCAGGCCGGCGACTACCGCCATCAGGGCATCGGCACGCGCGCCATCGCCGCCGGCGCGGGCCTGGCCGATGTCACGCGACACTTCATTGCGCCGCGCCAGTGCCGCCTGCAATTCAGTCTGCACACCGCGCAGGGCGACATCGGCGGCCAGAATCGGCGCCGACGCCGCCGCCACGCCGCGCCGCGCCAGGGCGGCATCAAAAGCGGCCGGGTCGGCGCGGATCAGCTTGATGTCATGCATGCCAGCGCTATCGCCCAAAGCAGGCCGGGCTGGCAAGCGAAGCCGGGGGTTGGCAGCGCTTGGTTGTAGCGGTGGCGGGGTTTTGCCGGCATATTGGCGGTGTGATCGTCATCTGCCCCCAATGCGGCGCGCGCTATCGCCTGGATGATACCGTGGTGGCGCGCGGCGCGCGGATGCGCTGCGCCGCCTGTCAACACCGCTGGCGACCGGGGGACGAGGCCAGCGCCGCCTTTGATGCAGCGGCGCCGGTGCGGGTGATGGGGCTGCCGCACGCGGAGGTGCCGCCGCCCGCGGCCGATGCTCCTGGCTCAGCGGCTTTGAAGGCGGAGCCTGTTATCGGTAGCGACGATGATCCGGGCAGCGATGCGCGCGTTGATTCCAGCAATGATTCCAGCAACGAAGCGGGCGAACCGGACACCGCCGCCCGCCGGCCCTGGTTGCGTACATTGGTCGCCATCGCGCTGGGCGGGGCGCTGACCGCCGGCGCCGCCGGGCTGTGGCTGGGCGATGTCGATCCGGAAACGCTGCCCGGCATCGGGCCTGTACTGGCACAATGGCAGGCGCCGCCGCGGACCCTGGCCGTGCAGGTCAGCGGTCAGGTTCGCCACCTCGATACCGGCCCGGCGCTGCTGGAGATCACCGGGCGGATCACCAATACCGGCACGGCACCGCAGCCGCTGTCGCCGATCATATTGCGGCTGCACAGCCCCGGCGGCTTTGACCGGCGCTGGCAGATCGCGGCGCCGGTCGCCGTGCTCGCCCCCGGCGCGGCGGTGGATTTTGCGACAACCACGACCGGATTTCCCACCGAAGCGCGACTGTTGTCAGCGGCGGTGCGGCGATAGGGCCGGTTGGCGGTTGGCCATTTGTGGCACTCGTCATGCTGAACTTGTTTCAGCATCCAGCGCACCGCGGGGAAGCCTGTGTTGGCTGCACGGTGGGTGCCGAAACAAGTTCAGCATGATGATGGTGTTTGAATGGCGGTATCCCGGTCACCCTATTCCCCAGCGCCCGGCAGACTTTGCCGCAACGCCTCCAGCCGCTGCAATTCCCCGCGCAGCGCCGTAATGCGCGCCAGCACCGGCGCGCCGCCGCTGGTGCCGGCCAGATCATCCTCCAGCGCGTCGAGCGCGCGGCCCTGGCGCGACAGGTCGCCGAATAGCGCCTCCAGCCGGCTGCGCTGGACTTCGGTTTCGCTGGCGCGATCGGCGGCATCACCGCGGCGGGCGGCAATGGCGGCATCGGCGGCGCGGCGCAGCGCCGGATAGCGGCGATCAACCTCGGCAACCGCCGCGGCCACAGCGGCCAGCCGCGCGTTGGCATCGGCCGGGATCGGTGGCGGCGCGGGCGGCGGGGCGGCGGGTTCGGGCGCGGCCGCCACCGTATCGGCACCGCAGCCGCCGCAGTTGGCGCCGAGCGGCGTGCGCGGCACCATCGGCGCCAATTCGCCGGGTCGCGGCGCCAGGCTGGGCCAGGCACCATGACGGGCAGTGCCGCTGCAACCCGCCAGCACGACGAGCAGCGCGGTGGCCAGAACAGGGAAGCGAACGGGCGGCATGGCCCGGCTCTAGACGTTTATCGCCCGGCACGAAAGCGGCAGGAGATACGATCGCCTGTTGCCAAGTCCGCCGCGCTCGCCTATGTCCCGCCTCCTTCGCGCCCGTAGCTCAGCTGGATAGAGCATCAGACTACGAATCTGAGGGTCGGACGTTCGAATCGTTCCGGGCGCACCATCTCTTCTACAGCAGTTGAAATCCGGCCTAACACGTTGAAAGGCAACGACGTTTTAGGCGTTCGAAATCCACTTGTACGGCTGTACCGAAGATGGTCGGCAAAGGTCAGTTTTAGCACTGCTCTCTTGGCCTCCAAGCGATCGGACTTCCAAAGATTCCATGGACTTGCGAGGAACGCCATCGCCGTTCGAAAACTTTCATCGTAGCTGCGTTGGGGCGTTCCAGAGCAACTCAGATTCTCGGTCAGAATCAGTTTTCTGCGCTCCAGTTCATCGATGCGAGTCTCCAAAGCGCTGATCACACTGCGACTGTCGCTCTCCACGACGCGATCGACCAGGACGGCGACCTTACGGTCAATCTCACCAATTTCTGACTGAGCAAGCTTCTTACGCTCCGCCGCTTTCGCAGCCTGCGCGTCCCACAGGTCGCGAAACATGACGGAAGCCAGGTCGTAAAGCTCTCTGGCAGGGGTGAGGGCATGCAGCAGCTCTTCAAAGCCCTGTTCAAGCCTGGCACGGGCTACGGATTTGCCTTTGCTGACGCATGAACTGTGGCGACATAGATAATAGCACTACTTTGGCAGATCATTGGACGGGATCGCTTTGTGACAGTGGGGGCACATTGGTGGCGGCGGCCGTGCGAGTGCGCTGAGGATGGCTTGGCGGATCGTTGGCAGGCTCGGTTGGGGCGGCGGGCCGGCGATTCTTTTTTCCCCCCTTTGCGGCTTTGAGGCGTTGGCACTGGAGGAAGGCGAGTGCGATCATGCACATCAAGGCGTGTCGGTGCAGCCCGGCCCAGGATCGTCCTTCGAAGTGATCGAGACCGAGTTCTTCCTTTAGCTGCTGGTGGGCCTGTTCGCAGACCCAGCGCGCCTTGATGGCCCCGGCCAACTGCTTGAGAGGTGTGTCTGCGGGCAGGTTGGACAGATAGTATTTGCGCTCTCCGGACGAGCGATGTTCGCCAACAACCCAGACCTCCTCGCCGGGCAG
>JANYCM010000076.1 GCA_025360285.1 Sphingomonadales bacterium | reverse complement strand
TTTGTTGATCAGCGGGTGGTGGTCATCCTCCTGCAATTCGCGCCATAACGCCGTGGGCACGCGGGTGGAAAACAGGTTCGGATCATAGGCCGGCATCGACACCATCGTCAGTATGTCGCCGGTCTGGCAATCGATGACGATGACACTGGCGCTGTTGTCGCCCAGCCGCCGCGCCGCATAGCTTTGCAGGTCGCGATCGATCGTCAGCCTGACGGTTTCGCCCGGCACATCGGCGCGGGTATCCAGCTCGCGGATCACCCGGCCGCGCGCCGTGACTTCCTCGCGCCGCGCCCCGGCCTGCCCGCGCAGCCTGCGGTCTTCATGGCGTTCGATGCCGTCCTTGCCGATGCGAAAGCCCGGAAAGATCAGCAGCGGGTCCTTGTCCTGCTTGTACTGGTCGGGGGTCGGCGCGCCGACATAGCCGAGCAGATGCGCAAAGCGTTCGCCATCGGGGTAAACGCGGCTGAACGCCCGCACCGGTTGCAGGCCCGGCACATCGGCGACCTGGACATTCAGCGCGGCAAAGGCCTTCCAATCAAGGTCGCGCGCCACTTCCACCGGCATATAGGCCGGTTGAATGGCGATGTCGGCGCGGATGCGCAGTTCCTCCTCAAACCCGAGCGGCAGCACCTTGGCGATCTGCGCCAGCGCGGCATCGATATCGGTGATCTGTTCGGGGATCAGTTCCAGACGGTAGTCCGGTTTGTTGAGCGCCAATGGCTTGCCATTGCGGTCAACAATCCAGCCCCGCCGCGGCGGGATCAGCCGCAGCTGGACGCGGTTTTCCTCCGATGCCAGTTGGTAGCGTTCGCCTTCGAAGATCGAGAGGTACGCCAGCCGCGAAGCGAGCGCGACGCCGACCAGCCCCATGCCGCCGCCCAGCACAAAGGCCCGGCGCGAAAAGCTCTGGTCGCGGGGGGTGTCATCGATCATGCGGCCTGCCCAGCGGGAAGGGGCGCAAACCCCCTTCCTCGCCCGCAAGCGGGAGCGGAAAACAGCCTTTCGGCGGCAACCCACCCCCTCATGGCACCAGCGGCTCACCAAAGGCGCGGCGCTGCGTCCAGGCGCAGATCTGCGCGACGATCGGATAGGCGGCGACGCTGGTCAGCACCTGCCAGCCCAGCGGCAGCAACGGCACCGGCTGGCCGGCCAGCCCCATCAACTGCCAGGTCGCCAGTTCAAAGATGATGATCATGCCGGCAGCCATGCCCCAGTCGAAGCGCCAGTCGGCCTTGGGGCCATGATGACCGTACCGCGCCTCGAACAGCCGGACAAAGCCGGCGGTGGCGGCAAACAGGGTGGCGTTGACGCCGATCGGTTGCCCGAACAACAGATCGGCGATCACCCCCAGGCCAAAGGCCAGCCAGGGCGGCATCAGCCCCGGTTGAAAGGTCGCCCAGACAAAGATGGCCAGCGGCGCCAGCAGCGGAAACACCGGCACTGGCACCAGGATGGGCGCCGTGGTCAACAGCAGCAGCAGCAGCGTGACGCCGCCGGGCACCGCCAGCCGCCAATGCCCCCACCAGTAACGCCGGCGTTCAGCGGCGTTCATCAACCGCCATGGCGGGGCCTGGCGTCGCATCAGGGCTGCAATGCCGCCGCCGGCGACGGCAGGGCCGGCGCCTTGGCGCCGCTGCGCCGCGCCTCGATCGGCACCGGGGCGCGGCTGGCCGGCGCGCTGGTATCGGTGGGCAGGCCCAGATAAGCGGCTTCGACCATCACATAGGCGGCGCCCACCGGGGTGGCGGCCGGGCGGACCGGCGGCGGATCACGGCGCGGATCGATAATGGTGCCAACCGGAATGCCGGGCGGGAAGATGCCGCCATCGCCCGAAGTCACCAGCCGGTCACCGGCAAGCAGCGGCAGGTCGGCACCGACCCGGTCGCGCAGTTCCAGTTGCGGCCGGTTGGCGCCGATCGCCAGCCCCGGCTGGCCAGTGCGCACCACGATCACCGGAATGCGGCTGGCCGGATCGGTGAGCAGCAGCACGCGTGCGGCATGGCGCCCGGCTTCGACAGTGCGGCCGATCAGGCCATCGGCGCCAATCACCGGCTGGCCGGGCACCACGCCATCGCCGGTGCCCGCTGCGATCATCGCCGACCGCACCACCGATCCCGATGTGGCGTTGACGATGCGCGCCGTTGCCACCAGGGTGCGCTGCGGATCGCGAACCTGTGCCAGCCGTTCGAGTTGCTTCAACTTTTGCGCATCGGCACCGGCGCGCTGCAGGCCGGTGCGCGCCGCCGCCAGTTCGGCCTCCAGCCGGCGGTTGCGGCTGACAGCGCCGAAATAGTCGCCGGCCCAATCCAGACCGCGGCCAACGCCATCAAAGGGCGCGCGCACCACGCTCCACACCGGCGTCACGACATCGAGCACAACGCCGCGCATCCGCGCCCCGGCATCGGGGTTGACGCGCGCGACGAGCAGCAGCAACAGCCCGGTGGCGATCACCGCGCCGGACACCACCGCCCCCACGAGCGCGAGGTTCTGCTCGCGGCGCATGGCGCTCGACCGTCGGGGCGCGGGCGTCCAGTTCATCGTCTCTCTCTACCGGCGGCGGGCCGGGCTTGCGCAATATCTATAACAATTCTTAACACGCACCCCAAGCGGGCGGAACCGGGTCGCCGGTCAGGCGGTCGTCAGAACCCCGCGATACATCGGGTCCTCCAGCGCCCGGCCGGTGCCGATGGCGACGCAGGTCAGCGGATCATCGGCGACGGTGACGGGCAGGCCGGTGGCTTCGCGCAGCACGACATCGATATCGCGCAGCAAGGCGCCGCCGCCGGTCAGCACAATGCCCTGATCGACGATATCCGCGGCGAGTTCGGGCTGGGTATTTTCCAGCGCGGCGCGCACGCCTTCGACGATGGTGGCGACGGGTTCGGCCAGCGCATCGGCGATTTGCGCCTGGTTGATGGTGATTTCCTTGGGGACGCCGTTCATCAGGTCGCGGCCCTTGATCTCCATGGTCATGCCGATGCCATCGGCGGGTGGCCGCGCCGTGCCGATTTCCTTCTTGATGCGTTCGGCGGTCATTTCGCCGATCAGCAGATTATGGTTGCGGCGCACATAGCTGACGATGGCTTCGTCCATCTTGTCACCGCCGACCCGCACGCTGGTGGTATAGGCAAGGCCGCGCAGAGACAGCACTGCGACTTCGGTGGTGCCGCCGCCGATATCGACCACCATCGAACCAATCGGTTCGGTGACCGGCATCCCGGCGCCGATCGCCGCCGCCATGGGTTCCTCGATCAGATAGACCTGGGACGCGCCGGCATTGTTTGCGGCATCACGGATGGCGCGCTTTTCGACGCTGGTCGATCCCGATGGCACGCAGATGACGATTTCGGGAAAGCGCGGCAGCCGTGAAATATGCACCTTGGCAATGAAATATTTGATCATCTGTTCGGCGACATCGATGTCGGCGATGACCCCGTCACGCAGCGGCCGGATACATTCGACATTGCCGGGCGTCTTGCCCATCATCACCTTGGCTTCATTGCCAAAGGCGACGGCGCGCTTGTTGCCGCGAATCGTTTCGATGGCGACGACCGAGGGTTCGTTGAGGACGATGCCGCGGCCGCGTACATAGACCAATGTATTCGCCGTCCCCAGATCGATCGCCATATCCTGGCTGAGGAACGAAAACATCCGGCTGAACAGCGACATGGGGCAGGGGACCAGGGACAGGAGGGGGCAGGGCACGGCGAGGCCACCGCGACCAGCGGCCTTTAATCGCTTGGGCACGGGTTTTGCAACATTTGCAAGCTGCGTCCCGGGGGTTTGTCGCATCTGCAACGGCTGGTCGCACGCCGGCAAGCCGGATAGGGTGGCACCAATGCTCATCCGCCGTTTGCCCGATACGCTCGTCAACCAGATCGCCGCTGGTGAGGTGGTCGAACGCCCGGCGGCGGCGCTGAAGGAACTTGTCGAAAACGCCCTGGATGCCGGGGCGCAGCGGATCAGCATCGATCTG
>JANYCM010000065.1 GCA_025360285.1 Sphingomonadales bacterium | reverse complement strand
CCGGCAAATGCCGATGCGATGCGTGACAAGCTGATCGCCATGGACACCAACAAGGACGGCAAATGGGACAAGGCCGAATGGCTCGCCGGCGGCCGCCGCGAGCGCGGCTTTGATTTCCTCGATGCCGACAAGGACGGCTTTGTCACCCCTGCCGAACTGAAGGCCGGCATGGAACGCCTGCGCGGCATGGGCATGGCGCCGAACTGAGAGCTGCGTTTGAAGTAATTTCTATTCCCTCCCCGTTGACGCTTCGCGTCGCCTGACGGCTGCGGGGAGGGCGTAGAAATGAGCCCCCCAAACCTAAGGCCGCAACCCCCGCCGCCTTACCCCCGGCTTCAGCGCGCGCTGCGCCAGTGCCGCAAACTCGCACAATTCCGCCCGCGTCTCGCGCGGGTCGATAATTGCCTCGACGCCATAATGTTCGGCGGTGCGGAATGGTGATCGCACCCGTTCCAGCCGCGCCTTGATGTCGGCCAGCCGCGCTGCCGGATCCTCGGCGCCTTCCAGTTCGGCTCGATACGCCGCCTCCAGCCCGCCGGCGATCGGCAGGCTGCCCCAATCGCCCGACGGCCAGGCCAGCCGCCAGCGCAGCCGGTCGGCCGGGGCATGGCCGCTGCCCGCCATGCCATAGGCCTTGCGCAGGATGATCGCGCACCAGGGTACCGATGCTTGATATAGGGCCGTCAGCGCCCGTGATCCCCAGCGGATCGTCGCTTCATCCTCGGCGCGCCGCCCGATCAGGAAGCCGGGGTTGTCAACCAGGTGGACCACCGGCAGGTGAAACGTATCGGCCAGATCGACATGACGTTCCACCTTGCGCGCCGTCGCCGCCGTCCACAATCCGCCCAGCGCCTCCGGGTTCGACGCGATCACCGCCACCGCATAGCCATCGATGCGGGCGAGGCCCGTCACCACCCCCAGCCCCCATTCGCGGCCGATTTCAAACCAGCTGTCCCGATCGACCAGCGCCTCGATGATCGGCCGGATCGGATACAGCCGGCGGCCATCGCGTGGCACCGCCGACAGCAACCAGTCTTCGCCCTTGCGGCGCTTGTCCTTGACCGGCCCGCGGTTGGGCAACTCATCGACCGAACTGGGCAGATAGGACAGGAAACGCCGCAAGCGCCCAAAGGCCTCGGCCTCGCTGGCGACGCGGTCATCGACGGCGCCATTGCCGGCATGGATGTGCGCCCCGCCCAGTTCTTCCTTGGTGCGCACCTCGCCGGCCGCCGCCACCACCGGTGGCCCGGCAACGAACATCTGCGACACGCCTTCGACCAGCAGCGAATAATGCGCCATCACCTGCCGCCCGGCGCCCAGCCCGGCCACCGGGCCCAGGCCGAGCGCCACCACCGGCACGTTCGACAGGTTTTCGACCATGATCTCCCACCCCGGAATCTCCGGGATATAGGTGTGGCCCATGGTTTCCAGGGTGCGCACCGATCCGCCGCCACCAGTGCCTTCGATCATGCGGATCAGCGGCATCCGATATTCGCTGGCCAGCCGTTCGGCATCGGTCAGCTTGCGGTGCAGCCCGGCATCGGCGGCACCGCCGCGCACCGTGAAGTCATCGGCGGTCACCACCACCGGCCGGCCATCGATGGTCGCCCGGCCGAACAGGAAATTGGCCGGGTGGAAGGCGGTCATGTCACCCGCCTCGCCATAAGCGGCAAAGCCGGCGAGCGCGCCGATCTCGCGGAAACTGCCTTCATCGGCCACCGCGGCGATGCGGTCACGGGCGTTCATCCGGCCCATCGCCGCCTGTTTTTCCAGCTTGGCGGCGCCACCCATCAGCAGCGCCGCCGCCCGCCGCCGCGCCAGTTCGTCGATTTCGGGTTGCCAGCTCATCGGCGCAGACTAGCGCTACCGGGGGCGAAGGGAAGCTCTGACATTTGCGCATGAAGCATACGTTCGGACTGCGCTGAAGGCGCGTTTTATAATCGAATCGATGGAATTTTCGTAATAATCTATGTCCAGCCCATCGGCCCCATCAGGCACCAACGGCCGCGAAAGGATCAGCAACCATTGCTTAACCGTGAAAATTAGGCGACAATGTTGGCATCGTTCGGGAAGGCCAGTCTCGAAGGGAGCCAGGGTTATGCGCGTCGATTTTTTGGAACACCCCAGCGGCTCAGCCGGATATGGGCTTGACAATGCGCCACGCTGTCCTAGCCGTGTTGCTGTGACAACACAGCCTAATCGTCCTGTTCCGGCCATAAACCCCGGCCTGGCATTGCTGACCGATGGCCAGCGTGATTGCCTGCGCCATGTCTACAACCATATGACTTCAAAGGACATTGCCCGGGTTCTGGGCGTGTCCCCGCATACTGTTGATATGCGCCTGCGCACCGCGATGCGCACGCTGAATGTCGTCAACCGCATCGACGCGGCGCGGCTGCTGGTCCAGGATGAAGCTGGCGGCGTGACCACGCCCGACACGTATCAACCGTTGATATATCAGGCACCGGAGCTTGTTGAACCGGCCGATCTGCCGACAATGGCGTCACCGGGTTCGACTGATGGACCGGTTGCCAGAAGCGGCGATTCGCAGCTTTTGCAGCCGAAACATCAGGACAGCCCGGTCGTCGATCCGCTCGTCAACGGCCCTCCCCGTCTGGCAGACGCATCGATGACAGCTGAGGCGATGTCACTCGCGGCGTCGCCCCGGTCCATAGCGGTGGATGCCGGCTCTTTTGACCCTGGAGCGGGCATCCACCCAACGGAACCCGGCAAGGGTCTGTCAAAGCCGTGGGGGGCGCGCAACGATCTGGCCGTCGGTGCGCGCCTCACCTGGATCTTCCTGATTGCCGTTGGCTCGGCGCTGGCTTTTGGAGCCATTTTGTCGGCGCTGGCCGCTTTGAAAACCCTAATCTGATCCTGTCGGTCGGTGGTCGTCCGGCGGGACGCCCACCACCACGCCCCAGCGGCGTGCAACCGAAGGATTGTCTGCCATGATCCATAGCATTGCTTCCGCCGCCGCGAACCGCCCCGCCGCCAACCCTATCGCTGCTGTCAGCCGTATCGCCGCCAATGGTGTCGCCGAGCGCCTGTTTGCCGCCGAAGCCGCCATTGACGCCGCCATCGCCGCTGTTGCCGCGCTGACCGCCGCCATGCCGGCCGCCGCCCATGAGGCGCAGGTCAGCATGAAGACCACCCAGGAAGCCTTGATGCACAGCATCGAAAGCTGCAACCAGCTGGTTAAATCCCGCACCAACATCATCCGCACCCATGCCGCGCTGCGCACTGCCCAGGATGAAGCCGATCTGGGCAATGTGATGTTCGGTGATGTCTGGAACTGCCCACCCGACAAGGCCGAAGCCAGCGGCCGGCACCTGAGTGTCGTCGCCGCCTGATTTTGCCACGCCTGCACATAATCCAGCGGCCGTCACGGCGGCCGCTGGCAGGTCTGAAGGGGTAGCCTGATGTTTTTCCAGTTTCTTATGCTGACCGCCTTGTTCGGCAGCTCTGCAATGGCCTGGCGCTGGGGCGGTCTTGACGAAAAGCTTACGGCCCTGGGCTTTCTTGCCGCCACCGGGGCTTCGGTATTTTCGAACAGCAGCCATTATCTGCACACCGAAACCGGCGTCCTGATGATTGATTGCATCCTGTTGCTCGCCTTGCTGGTCCTGGCGCTGCGCAGCGATCGCTTCTGGCCGATGTGGGCCACCGGCTTCCAGCTGGTCGGCACGATGGTGCATGTTGCCAGCATGACCGAACATGGTGACTTTGCCTGGGCCTATGCCGTCGGCCTGGTATTCTGGTCATTCCCGGTAATCTTCGCGCTGATGGCCGGCACCTGGCTGGAAGCCCGGCATCGCACCTGGCGCTGACCGGCGACTGATCGGCCGCCGACCCCTTGATACCGGCGCCGTCCTGGTGCCGGTATCGCTGTGTCCGCATACCAACACGCCGCATTGCCACGCCGCGCAAAGCGCCGTATCGCGTTCACTGCTTGCACAGCGTGAACAGATATGGAACAAACGGCCGCCATGCTCAGCCATATTCAGGTCCGCGGCGCGCGCGAACATAATCTCAAGGGCGTCGATGTCGATCTGCCCAAGAACAGCCTGACGGTCATCACCGGCCTGTCGGGCAGCGGCAAATCCAGCCTGGCCTTTGATACCATCTATGCCGAGGGCCAGCGCCGCTATGTCGAATCGCTGTCGGCCTATGCGCGCCAGTTTCTGGAACTGATGTCCAAGCCCGATGTCGATCATATCGAAGGGCTGAGCCCCGCCATCAGCATCGAACAGAAAACCACGAGCAAGAACCCGCGGTCCACCGTCGCCACCGTCACCGAAATCTATGATTACATGCGGCTGTTGTGGGCGCGGGTCGGCGTGCCCTACAGCCCCGCCACCGGGCTGCCGATCACCGCCCAGACCGTCAGCCAGATGGTCGATCGTCTCATGGCACTGCCCGAAGGCACAAGGCTGTTCCTGCTGGCCCCGATCGTGCGTGGCCGCAAGGGCGAATATCGCAAGGAACTGGCGCAGTTGCAGAAGGACGGCTTCACCCGCGTGAAGATCGACGGCGAATTCTACGATATCGACGCGGCGCCGGCGCTCGACAAGAAATACAAGCACGACATCGATGTGGTGGTCGATCGCATCGTGGTGAAGGCCGAAATCGAAAGCCGGCTGGCCGAAAGCTTCGAGACGGCGCTGAAACTGGCGGACGGACTGGCGATCGCCGAACCTGCCGATGGGGGCGACCGCATCACCTTCTCCGAAAAATTCGCCTGCCCGGTCTCCGGCTTCACCATCGCCGAAATCGAACCCCGCCTGTTCTCGTTCAACGCCCCGCAAGGCGCCTGCCCGGCCTGCGACGGCCTCGGCGAAAAATTGCTGTTCGATGCCGATCTGATGGTGCCCAACCATGCGCTGAGCATCGAAAAGGGCGCCGTCATGCCCTGGGCCAAATCCAACCCGCCCAGCCCCTATTACATGCAAGTGCTCGGCAGCATCGCCCGCGCCTATAATTTCAGCCTGAAAACCCCGTGGAGCGCCCTGCCCGCCGAGGCGCAAAACGCCATTCTGCACGGCACCGGCGGCAAGGCCATCCCGCTGCGCTTCGAGGATGGCCGCAAGTCATACGAAGTCGTCAAGCCGTTCGAAGGCGTCATCGCCAACCTCGAAAAACGCCTGCGCGCCACCGAATCCGCCTGGATGCGGGAGGAACTCAGCCGCTACCAGTCCGCCGCCCCCTGCGAAGTCTGCCACGGCGACCGGCTCAAGCCCGAAGCGCTCAGCGTCAAGATCGCCGGCGAAACCATCGCCGATGCCGTCCGCCGCCCGGTGTCACAGGCCTTTGCCTGGGCCAAGGGCCTTGCCGAACAGCTGACGCCCAAGCAGCGCACCATCGGCGAACGCATCCTCAAGGAAATCATCGAACGCCTCGGTTTTCTCGACAATGTCGGGCTCGATTACCTCAACCTCGATCGCAAATCCGGCACGCTCAGCGGCGGCGAAAGCCAGCGCATCCGCCTCGCCAGCCAGATCGGCTCGGGCCTCTCCGGCGTCCTCTACGTCCTTGATGAACCCAGCATCGGGCTGCACCAGCGCGATAATGACCGACTGCTCGTCACCCTGCGCCGCCTGCGCGATCTCGGCAACACCGTGCTGGTTGTGGAGCATGATGAAGACGCCATCCGTACCGCCGACTATATCGTCGATATGGGCCCCGGCGCCGGCGTCCATGGCGGCGAAGTCGTGGCGCGCGGCAGCCTGGCGGACATCCTCGCCACACCCGGCAGCATCACCGCGGACTATCTCTCCGGCCGCCGCAGCGTCGCCGTGCCCGCCAAACGCCGCAAAGGCACCGGCAAGAAGCTCACCGTCACCAACGCCCGCGGCAATAACCTGCGCGGCGTCACCGCCTCCATCCCGCTCGGTACCTTCACCTGCATCACCGGCGTCTCCGGCAGCGGCAAATCCACCTTCACCATCGATACGCTCTACGCCGCCGCCGCGCGGGAACTCAACGGCGCCCGCCTGGTCATGGCCCCGCATGATTCCATCGAGGGCCTCAGCAACCTCGACAAGGTCATCGACATCGACCAGTCCCCCATCGGCCGCACCCCGCGCAGCAACCCCGCGACCTACACCGGCGCCTTCACCAACATCCGCGACTGGTTCGCCGGCCTGCCCGAAGCCCAGGCCCGCGGCTACAAGCCGGGACGTTTCTCCTTCAACGTCAAGGGCGGCCGCTGTGAAGCCTGCACCGGCGATGGCCTCATCAAGATCGAAATGCACTTCCTGCCCGATGTCTATGTCACCTGCGACGTCTGCCACGGCGCCCGCTACAACCGCGAAACCCTGGAGGTGAAGTTCAAGGGCCGCAGCATCGCCGATGTGCTCGACATGACGGTCGAAGACGGCGTCGAATTCTTCAAGGCCGTGCCGCCGATCCGTGACAAGCTCGCCATGCTCCACGAAGTCGGCCTCGGCTATGTCAAGATCGGCCAGCAGGCGACGACCCTGTCGGGCGGCGAGGCCCAGCGCGTCAAGCTCGCCAAGGAACTCGCCCGCCGCGCCACCGGCCAGACGCTCTACATCCTCGATGAACCCACCACCGGGCTGCACTTCGAAGACGTCCGCAAACTCCTCGAAGTCCTCCACGCCCTCGTTGACCAGGGCAACACCGTCGTCGTCATCGAACACAATCTCGATGTCATCAAGACCGCCGACTGGGTCATCGACCTGGGGCCGGACGGCGGCGACAAGGGCGGGCAGATCGTCGCCACCGGCCCCCCTGAAGTCATCGCCGCCTGCGTGGAGAGCCACACCGGCCACTATCTGAAACCTCTCCTCTCTGCTCCCCTCCCGCCTGCGGGAGGGGCCGGGGGTGGGGCGTCACCCGAGGCCAAAACCGCAAAACCGCGCCGCACCGCCAAGGCTTGAAGCGCCTCCGGCGGCCGCAGCCTCAGGCCCCGGACCGCCTTACTTCCTCACCGGTAAGATGCATCTTACCGCCATGGCCGCGCAAACCCGCCCCACGCCGATGCAGGCCGGGCGGCACCGGTGGGGATTGAGGTGAGGGGATAAGACGCCTCCGGCGGCTGGGTCCTCGGGCCCCAAACCCCATTCCACCCTCTCCCGCCTGCGGGAGAGGCGACTCGCGCGCCAGCGCGGCGGGTGAGGGTGTTCTCTTGTGACGGTGCTGGCGAACACCCTCACCGGGGGCACGCGGCGGAGGTCGCCTTCGCGACGCCGCGCCGCCGCGCCGCCGGACGGGTTCGGCCGAACGCGGCGCCGAATCTCGAAATAGCTGCGTTATTTCTTGCCGGCTGGGCTGTCCTACAGCGTGCCAAATAGGTTACAGGCGAATCATGAGCCAGCAAAATTTCCTCCCCGTCCCCGTCAAGTCCCGTGCCGATGGCTGGACGCCCGAGAAGCAATGGCGGTTTGTCGAGCTGTTGGCGCAGACCGCCTCCATCGGCCAGGCGGTGCGCGCCGTGGGGATGACGGCGCGGTCGGCGCATCGGTTGCGGCTGCATCCGCAGGCCGCGGCGTTTCGCGCCGCCTGGGATGCGGCGCTGGGCCAGGCGTGGGGGTTGCTGGACCAGGCGGCGCTCGACCGGGCGATCAATGGCGAGCGCGAGACGATCGAGCGGAACGGCTTTCTGGTCGCCGAGCGGCACAAGCCGTGTTCGGACCGGTTGCTGATCCACATGCTCGCCATGCGCGAACGCGCGCAGGTGGCCGAGCGGGCCGAGCGGATGGCGCAGTACCGGGCGGCGCTGGCGGCGGCGGAGTTTGCCGCCCTGCAGGCGCGATCCGATCACGGTCGCCGGCTTGCCCGGAAAAACCCGCCGCCGCCGATACCGGAGCGGCCCGACGATGCCGCGGCCGCGACCGCGGCGTTGCAGGCCTTTCACGCCCTTGGCGCCGCCTTTGAACCCTGGCCGACGCTGGACGATACGATGGATGAGGCCTTGGATGAGGCGATGGATGCGCCCGATTCGCCCCCGCCGCGCCCCGCGCCGCCCCCGGCCTGGCCCGAAGCGGAAGACGATGTGATCGAAGTGGCGGTGCCGGGGTTTGATTTCGCGACACGGCCGCGGTGGGAGGACTATGCCGCGGCGGAAGCAGCGGAGGCTGCCGCTGCAAAAGCAGCGGAGGCTGCGGCGGCAAAAGTCCCGCACCCGGGATCGGTGTGACTTTTGGGACTTTTGAAGGATTTGGGCCAGCGGTTTCAGGTTTGTTTTCAGGCCACTGCATCCAAAACCGCCCTGGCGCGTTGCAACCTGATACGTGACGCGCCAGCCAAGGACCCCGTGATGAGCCATATTCACCAGGATTTGCACAACGCCTTTCCCGATGATGCGCTGGTATTGCGGCGGTTGAAGGTGGCGGACCCGGATTTCCTGGCGCTGGCGGCGCGGTTTGACGAGATCGACGCGGCGGCGCACGCCATTGAGGTCGGGGCGCCCGCCAGCGATGTGCGGCTGGAGGCGATAAAGAAGCGCCGGCTGGCGGTGCTCGACGATATTGCCGCGCTGGTGGACCGGGCGAAAGTGGCGGAGGCGGCGATGCCGGACGAGGCGACGCATGAGAGGGAGCACCCCGGACCCGTCGCATAACGCACAGCGCCGTTCGCGCGGTTCCCAAACTACGGTCACATAACGCGATGAACACGGCATAAATTACGTCAATTTAACACTTTTTTAATTGGCATACCTCTTGCATTGCCCATTTCGCAACGTCGGCCGCTCGGGTCTGCGGATCGTTAACGGCCAATGGGAGTGCGGAATGCGAAATTCGATGCTGGTGTTGTCTGTGTCGTTCACACTACCGATGGCGGTTGATGCGGCGGCGGCATCGACGCCGATTGTCGCCAAGGCGATCCGGACGGACAGCAGCTATGGCTTCATGGCCCTGGCGATGGACCCGACGACGGGCAAATATTACAGCAAGGATGGTTATGGCTTTGATGCGCCGGTGGTGAAGGTTTATGATAACGCGCTGACCTTTGCGAAGGGCCATGCATCGGGCACCGTGACCCTGCAGGGCGATACCGTCGCCGGGACCTACATGGCGGCAAGCGACGGCAAGCTGTTCGCCCGGACCTTCACACCGACCGGCCAATATGACTGGCCGGAAGGCACCAGCGTTGGCCGCTGGAACCTGGCCGATGGCAGCCTGGAAGCGGTGAACCCCGCCCTGCCCGACATGGGCGGGCGCAACGGCTATGACGGCTTTGATTGGGGCGGCTTTTCCGACCTCAACTGGCTGCAGGACCAGACCGGCAAATATGTGATCGGTTCGGATGGTGCCGGCACCTGGTTCGTCCACAAGATGAATGATGATCTGAGCATCGCCGCCACGAAAAGCTTTTCGGCCGGATCACTCGGCTATGCCTTTGCCCGCAACGGCACCATCTTCCTGGGTGACAGCTATGGATCACCGCACATCAGCGCGACCTTTGATTTTGCCAGCGGCACGCTGTCGGCGGCGGATTATCAGATCGAAGGCGCCGGGCTGGATTACCCCTATCTCAGCACCTCAATGTATGATTCAAAAAATGACCTGCTGTATTTTTTCAACACCAACAATAACACCATCTACCGCGTCGGCGCGCTGACCGGCTTTGGTGCCGTGCCGGAACCGGCGAGCTGGGCGATGCTGATCGCCGGCTTTGGCCTGGCCGGGGCAGCGATGCGGCGGCGCCGCGCGCTGCTGGCGGCGTAGGGCGCGGCGAGTGTCCGGGTGCGACACCAATGGTACACCCGGACATCGCCGGAAAGTGCGGCGGCCGGATGACTTTGCGGGCGGCGCTTGCTAGGACAGGGCATGACTGATCCCTTTGCCCTGTTTGCGTTGTGGTTTGCCGAGGCACAGGTCAGCGAGCCGAACGACGCCAACGCCTTTTCACTGGCCACGGCAACCCCCCAGGGCCGGCCGGCGGTGCGGATCGTACTGTGCAAATTCTGGGATGCCCGGGGGTTTGTTTTTTACACCAATCTGGACAGCCGGAAGGGCGCGGAACTGGCTGCCAACCCCCTGGTGCATATGAATTTTCACTGGAAGTCCCAGCGACGACAGGTGCGGGTGGATGGCACGGCGGCGCTGGTTCCCGACGCCGAAGCCAACGCCTATTTCGCGACAAGACCGCGCGATTCCCAGCTTGGCGCCTGGGCCTCGGAGCAATCAAGGCCGCTGGCCGACCGCGCGATCTTCGAGGCCCGGCTAGCAACGATGCGGGCGCGTTTCGAGGGCGGCCCGGTGCCGCGGCCACCGCGTTGGTCGGGATGGCGAGTGACCCCGCAAACCGTTGAATTCTGGCAGGATCGTGACAACCGCCTGCACGAACGGCAGGTCTATACCCGCGCTGGCGATGGATGGACGACAGGAATGCTCTACCCATGAGCGACCGCGGCGCCCTAACGCGATCGGCGGCGTTGGCCTCATCGGGCCTGGCGGTGATCCTGCTTGCGCTGAAGGCGTGGGCAGCGCTGGCCACCGCGTCGGTGGCAATGCTCGGCTCGCTGGCAGATACCGCGCTTGATTTACTGGCTTCGCTGCTGACGCTCTATGCCGTGTGGTTCGCGGCGCAGCCGGCCGATGATGACCATCGCTTCGGCCACGGCAAGGCTGAAGCCATTTCGGCGCTGATGCAGACGCTGTTGATCATCGGGTCGGCCGTCGCCATTCTATGGCGGGCCATCCTGGCGATCGGCCAGACCGAATTGCCGCGGGCGCCCGAAGTCGGCATTGGCGTCTCGTTGATCGGCATCGCGCTGACCATGGTGCTGTTGGCTTGGCAAAGGGTGGTAGTGAAGCGCACCGGCAGCATCGCCATCGGCACCGATTCGCTGCATTATCAAAGCGACGTGCTACTCAATTCGGCGGTAGTCGCGGCGCTGGTGTTCGACATATATTTCGGGCTCCACGGCGCCGATGCCGTGATGGGTATCATCATCGCGCTTTGGATCGCCTGGAACGCCATCAAGTCTGCCAGCCAGGCCATCGACATGCTGATGGACCGCGAATGGCCGGAGGAAAAGCGTGCGCAGTTGATCACCATCGTCAACAGTGTCGGTGCTGTGGAGGGCATTCACGACCTGCGCACCCGGTCGACCGGTATCACCGATTTCATCCAGTTCCACATCTGGCTTCCGGCAGATATGAGTGTCGAAACGGCACATGTCATTGTCGATCGTATCGAGGCGCGATTGCATCCGGCATTTCCCGGCTCCGAGATCCTGATCCATATTGACCCGACCGGACACCAGGATGCACCGGTGGGCATTGCGACCGAGCAGGCTGCCTGACCGTTGCGATAAGTATTTTCGATTTCAAAGAGCAGATTTGATAACTTTTGTTACCTTTATGGTTAATATGAGATAGAATTTTTTTCACGCCGCGATGAGAGTTGCTGAGGCACGCGTCAACAGGTCCCCGGGAGCCGCACTTGCCGACGAGCCCTGCTTCATGGGACAGGACAAAAGTGCGTATTCCGTTCAGCCAAATTGATGCTTTTGCCACTACAGCCTTTACCGGCAATTCGGCGGCGGTACTGTCGCTGGCCGAATGGCTGCCGGATGCGGTGATGCACGAAATTGCTGTGCAGACAGGGGCGCCGGAAACAGCGTTCTTCACGATCAGCGCTACACCACAAGTCGCTGATTTCGATATAAGATGGTTTGGCGCCAGCGGCGAAGTGGCCCTGTGCGGTCATGCCACGCTGGCCGCCGGGCATTTGATCCTGATCGCCATGCCGGCCCTCAGCAACTTACGTTTCCAGACGCTCCAGGCAGGCGTTTTGACCGTATCACGCTCCGCTGATGACACACGGGCGATAACCCTGCCTGTGCTGCCCGCCACAAGGGCGCCCGATGCGACCTTGGCCGGGCGTATCGCCGCAGCGCTTGGCGGCAATCCGGCTGAAATCTGGCTGCGCGGCGATGACTACATCCTTGCGGTCTTTGAACATGCGCCGGAAATCAGGCAATTGCGGCCGGATTTCAAAGCGCTGACCGGGCTTTGTGCGCCAAAGGCCATGACCATTGCCACGGCGCTTGGCCTTGGCGACGGCAGCGGCGCCCAGGTTATCAGCCGGGCCTTTATCCCCGGCGCCGGCACCAACGAAGGCCAAGTCACCGGTTCGGCGCATGCGGTGCTTACACCCTATTGGGCGGCGCGCATGGGGCGGGACAGTTTCACGGCCTTTCAGGCCAGCCTGCGCGGCGGCCATCTCGGCTGCCGCGTCGTCGGCGACACGGTCGTGCTGACCGGCCATTGCCGAACTGTGATCCAGGGCGAATTTCTGCTGCCTTGAAGCGCAGCAGTGGACGAGTGACCGTGACAAGGCCGCCGCCCTCCCCTAAACCGCCGGCATGTCCGCTCGCTCGTTCCTGAAGATGCATGGCCTTGGCAATGACTTCGTGGTGTTTGATGCCCGCGAGACGCCGTTGGCTATGACACCGGCGCGGGCGCGGGCGCTCGCTGATCGCTATACTGGCATCGGCTGCGACCAGCTTATCGTCATCGCGCCGGGCAGTGTGGCCGATGCAGTTCAGGCCCGCTTCTGGAACCATGACGGCAGCGAATCGGCGGCATGCGGCAATGGTAGCAGGGCGGTGGCGACGCTGATCGGCGGCGACATTGTCATCGAAACTGCCGGGGGCACATTGTCCGCGCAGGCCCAGGGCAACAACGCGGTGATCGACATGGGAATGCCGCACTTCGATTGGGGGGCAGTGCCGCTGGCCTATGCGATGGACACGCTGGTGCTGCCACTGGGTTGGGACGAACTTGAAGGTCCGGGCGCCGTCAATGTCGGCAACCCGCATGTGGTGTTTTTCGTTGCCAATGCATACGCCGTGCCGCTGGAAATACTGGGGCCGCGCATCGAGCAAGACTCTGTTTTTCCCGAACGAATTAACGTCGGCGTTGCCGCGATGAA
>JANYCM010000041.1 GCA_025360285.1 Sphingomonadales bacterium | reverse complement strand
GCTGAAATATCCGTCGCCGGAACCCACGGCCGTGCGCCTTCTGCTCGAAAAGGGCTGGAAGGGCCTGCTGCGCATCAAGTTCGAACTCGACAAGCCGGCGATCATGGCGGCGCTGCGCTGGCTCGCCGCGCCGGAACGTCCCGGCGAGACCGGCGATGAGAACGTCGATGTCGCCGCGGCGCGCCAGTGGTTCACCGCCACCGGCTTCAAGGTGACGCAAAAGGAAGATTTCTTCATCGATCGCCTGCCGGCGACGCATGGCACGATCGCCAGGCCGGACGGCGCCGGTACGGGCGAAGCCGCCGATCTGGCGCCGGCGCAGCAGGTGGCGGCATGATCTGCCTCGTCTTCGCGCTGCTCTGCGTCGTCGTGACATCGTCGGCCGCCGGCATGATCTGGATGGATTGGGCCGCAGGCGTTGCGGGGGCCCAGGGCCTTGCCATCCACCTCGCGCTCGTCGGCATCGCCGTAGCCGCCGCGATAGAAGCCGGCTGGGAGCTGACGCTGTGAGCCGCGTCGCCGTCGCCCCGGCGCGCCCCACGGCCAAGCCGGCCGCCTTCGCGCCATTCCCGCAGCGCCGGGTGATGATCGCCAAAATCCAGATCGCCCGGAAGGACCTGGACTTTGACGACGGCGATTATCGCGCGCTGCTCGATCGGGTAACGGGCCTCACCAGTTGCACGGCGATGACCGAGCCGCAGCTGGGCCAGGTGCTCGACGAGTTCAAGCGGCTCGGTTGGGCACCCAAGGTCACGCCCGGCAAGCCAGGCAAGCCCCGCCGCGCCGACCATCCCGGCGCCAAAAAGGCGCGGGCGCTGTGGATATCGCTGTCGCTGCTCGGTGTCATCCGGCAGCCGAGCGAGGCCGCACTGGAGGCGTTCGCGCGCCGCCAGATGGGTTGCGAACGCTTTCAATGGGCCGACCAGAGCCAGGTCTACAAGGTCATCGAAGCGCTCAAATCCATCGCGGTCAGCCATGGCTGGGACCAGAACACCGCCGGCCTGGCCGATCCGATCTGGACGCTGAAATACCGGCTGTGCGCCGCCATCCTGCGCCGGTTGATCGCCGCCGGCGTCGTGGCTGCGACGGCGACAATGGCGACGACGCTGAGCGAGCGCCTCGGCATCGTCGGCCGGGTGCAAACGCCGACCGAGCGCGACCTCGAGCAGCTGGCCGCCGCGCTCGGCCATGACCTGGCGACGCACGCCGCTGCGTCCCATTACGACGACTGACGCCATGCCGGCCGCCAGCCCGATCGAAGCCGAAGTCGCCGCCGTGATCGGCGACGAGGCGGCGGCGCGGCTGGCGGCGGCGTTCTGCGGTCGGCCGCTGTATGTGCCCCGCAACCCCGGCCCCGATCATCCGGTGACGGCCGCGATCGGCCAGGACAAGGCAGCCTTGCTCGGCAGCTATTTTTATAGGACTAAGCTGGAATTTCCGGTCGGTGCCGCCAAGCGTGCCGCCATCCGGGCGATGAAGGCGCGGGGCCTGGGCAACCGCGATATCGCCGCCCGCCTGCTTGTGACTGACCGCTTCGTGCGGCAGGTACTCGCCGAGGCCAACGACGCCGAGGCTGATTGGCAACAGGGGCTTTTCGGCAGCTTCGGTTAAACCCCGCCGGGCGGAACTGCTTCCGGCCATCGAACCCCCCGCGCGCGCCTAGGCCTTGGCCATGCCGCGCTATTCCAAGCCCCTTCAAACCGTGCCCGCTTTCGAAGGCTTCGCCGGTCGAGATCGAAACGATCGCTTCTCGGTCTGTCTGCGAGCGCTGCTGGGCACCGAAGGCGGCTTTGTCGATCATCCCAACGACAGGGGCGGTGCCACCCATTTCGGCATTTCGTTGCGCTTCCTGCGCGCCGAAGCTGCCATCAATCCGGCGGTGCGCGGGCTGTTCCCGGCTGGGCCGATCGACGTTGACGATATCCGGGCGCTGACGGTCGAGCAGGCCGCCAAAATCTACCTGTGGTGCTTCTGGACACCGGCGAAGTGCGATGCGCTGCCAACGGGGATCGACGGCGCGGTGTTCGACCAGGCAGTGAACGCCGGGCTGCGCACTGCCGGCCGCATGCTGCAAAAAGCGATCAATCGTGCCGGCAAGGGCCTGCTGCCGGCCCTGGCCGAAGACGGTGCCATCGGTCAGCAGACGACGGCCGCCGCGCATCGGGTTTACGGGTCCGACCTGCTGACGGCGTATCGCGATATCGCCGCCGATCGATACCGCGGCATCGCCATTGCCGACCAATCGCAGGCCGTGTTCCTGGAAGGCTGGCTCGATCGTGCCGCCAAGCTGGGGCGCGCCTGATGGCCGCTGAAGCCCCGCTTACCGGCGTCTCGGCGATCCCGCCAAAGGGCGCCTGGGAGTTCTTCGTCCGCGCCTGGCGCCCGGCCGGCAGTTGGGTTTGCGTCGCCACGCTGGCGGTGCGCGGCGCCGTGCTGCCGCTGTTGCAGCATTTTGCCGGCCGGCCGGTCGATGCCTTTGACTGGATGGCCGCCACCGCCCTGGTCGGCGCGCTGGGCTTTTCGGCGCTGCGATCCTTCGACAAGACGCAGGGGACGGCCTGATGTTCGGCCTGTTTGGTATCCGGCTTTATGGCGTCATCGCCGCCGGGCTGTTCATCCTGTCGGCGATCGGCGGCGGTGTCTGGCTGCTGCGTGATCATGACAGGCTGAAAATCGTCGAACGCCGTGCCCTGGCGTGCGAGGCGGCAGTGCAAAGCGCTTCGGTTCTCGATGCGGGCACGCTGACCCTCAACTGCCCCCAGGCGATTGCCGATGCGGCAACGCGGGCGGATCGCTACCGCCAGTGCGATTCGTCGCTGAAGGTTGGCGAGCTCTACGTCATCCGGGCCGCGTGCTCGGAATACGTTAAGCGCCAGAACGCCGAGCTGGCCGCGCTCGATGCCACCGCTGCCGACCTCACCCGCCAGCTTGCCGATGCCCGCGCCGCGACGGCCGGTGCCATCACCCGCGCCGATGCGCGCGCCGCCACCACCGCCCGAAAGGACGCCAATGCCAAAGCTGCGATTTCAAATCGTGCACCTGGTCCTGATGGTCGCATCACTTGCGATGATCAGTGCCTGCGCGACCTCACGGGCAACTAAGCCATTGCCGCGCGATCCCGACCCGATCGTGGAGACCCGCACCCAGACCGTGCGCGTTTGCCCGCCGGAGCTGCTCGCCGCGCTGCCGGCGCGCCCGGCGCGCCCGGCCGGCGGCAGCCTGACCGGCGACAAGCCGACGCTCGATTGGGTGGGCGCGCTATCGCGCTGGGGCGATTCGATCGCCGCGCTGTTCGGCGATGCCGCCAAGCAATGCTCCTGATCCGCACCGCCATGGATGTGGTCGATGAAGCCGCCTGGCTCACCGAGGCCGAGCGCACCGAAGGCGTCCGCCGGGTGACCGCCGCGCTGGCGGCCGAAGGCGAGGCCGAGTGCATCGGCTGCGGCGACGAGATCGAGCCGGCGCGCCGCGCCGCGCTGCCGTCCGCCCGCCGCTGCATCATCTGCCAGGGCCGCATCGAGGCGCGCAATCGTGTGCGTGTGCCTATCGTCGAGGGTGCCGGCACATCGAATTTCCGGGGGGTGACGGCGTGAACGTGGAGATCAACCTGCAGGCGCTGGCCATCGTCATCGCCGGGGCCGCGCTGCTGTTTTCCGGCGGCACCTTCTGGCGTTCGAACGAATGGCGGCGCAGCGACACCTGGAAGACGCTGACCGAGCTGGTCGCCAATCTGGCGCAGCGCGTTACCATCGTTGAAGGCCGCACCGGCGAAATGCCGACCAAGATCAGTTCGATCAATGACCGGCTGACGCGGGTCGAGGCGCATCTCGATCAGATGCCGTCCAAGGCCGACATTTCCAGCCTTTCAGCCAAGGTCGATGCGATCGGCGACGAGGCCGACGTGATCCGCAGCGCGGTCGTTCGCATCGAAGAATTCATGATGAGGCCCGCACCGTGAGCTACGCCAACCATTTCGCCAAGCATCTGCGCCTGGTCGTGCTGCGGCTGCTCGATGAGGCCGGCGGCTTCAAGCTGAATTCCTCGGTGCTGACCGATGCAGCCAATGCCCATGGCCTGGCCGCGTCGCGCGACCAGATGCGCGGCGAACTCGCCTGGCTGGCCGAGCAGGGCCTGATCGTGACCGATGAACCGGCGCCCGGCCTGGTCGTCGCCACCCTGACCGAACGCGGCGCCGATATCGCCACCGGCCGCGCCCAAAATCCCGGCGTCCAGCGTCCGGCGCCGAAGGCCTGACGCGATGGCCGCTGGCCGCCTTGGACCAATGCGCCACCGTCCCTCGACGGTTGATCAGCTTGATCCCGAGATCAAGAGGATGATCGCCAATCTGCGGCTGGAGTATGGCTGGGGCATCGACCAGATCAAGGCGAAGCTCGACGAACTGGCGCAGCCGGTCAGCCGCACGGCGCTGGCGCGGCACACCAAGTCGCTCGACGAGATCAGCCGCGATCTGCGCCAGACCCGAGAAACCGCGCGCGTGCTGACCGAGGCGGTGACGCCGGGTGAAGACGGCAAGGTCGCCCAGCTGGGCCTGGAGTTGCTCGAAAGCTCGATCGTCCGCCTGATGACCGCCACCGAAGACGGCGAGCTGGTGATCCTTGATCCCAAGGAAGCGATGCAGCTTTCGATCACGCTCAAAAACGTCGTCGGGTCGAAAGGCGGACTCAACGATATCCGCGCCAAGGCGATGGCGCTGCAAAAGAAGCTGTCGGCCGAAACGGCGAAGACGGCGGCGCAGGCGGCGGGCCTCTCCCGCGAAACCGTCGATGCGATTTACCACGCGGTGCTGGGAGTGGCGGCATGACCAAAAAGCGTACGGCCACGTCGGTCGGTGACGAGATCATGGATTGGCTGAAATCCGGCTGCGGCGCGCTGGCCAAGGATGAAATCGCGATCTCCGTCGAGGTCGGCGAAAACGGTCCTCTGCTGCGTGGGGCGATCAAAGCGCTTCTCGATCGTGGGTTGATCGTCGAGACACATGGCGGGCTCGCCGTAAAGCTGGTGCCGGCATGATTGGCGCGGGCAGCCCGACCGGCCGCAAGCCGCCCTTCGTCGTCGATTATACGATCGACGGTCGCTGCTTCGGTTTCTGGCTGCAAGGCCCGGCCGACTGGCCCGACGCCGAGCGCCACCTCGCCGCGATCCGGCAGACCGGCGTCCTCGTCGGCAGCGATGCCGAATCGATCGACAGTAACGTCATCACGCTCTGGATAGACGGCCTCGCCGCCTGGCTGAAGGCCAAATGGCGGAACTGGCGCGATGACGGGCGCCACCTATTGCCAAAAGGAGACCAACAGTGACCGACCATACAGCATCCTCGCTCATTCACCCCGCGCCGGCTGAATTCACCGCGCCCGAGGTACTGGTGGACCCGATCCTGCGTTTTTTTCATTGGGCGCATCTGCCGCCCGCGTTGCAGGTGGTCAGCAAGCCCTTTTGCGATCTGGCCATGCAGATCATCGCCGTCCTGCCGCGCAATGCCGAGCGCAGCGCCGCGCTGCGCAAGCTGCTCGAAGCCAAGGACTGCGCCGTCCGTGCAAACATCGGCTGATCCTCTGGCCAACTGGCGCATCGAAGAGAAGCACGTGTCGCGGATGGGAGAGGCGCGCTGGCTGGTCGTCAGCGGCGGCTTTCGTAGCCGCCCCGAGGCTGAAATCGCCATGGCCCGCCTCAACGCGCGCGGCCGCGCTGGCGATCGCCGTTTGACCGAATTTGCCGCTTAACCCCCGAAGGAGAAGACCATGAGCGAAGCCGCCCGCGTCCGCGCCAAGTTCAAGTGCGTTGGCACCGAGAAGAACGACTATAATCCGGCACAGACGACTTACAAATTCAACGCAGTCGCTGCCGGTGGCACGCCTGAAAACGAGCGCTTCCACCGCTTCACGCCGCTGGGGACGCTGACGCTGACCGTCGATAATCCGGTGATCGACGGCTTCTACAAGTTGGGCCGCAAATATTATCTCGACTTCACGTTCGCGGCCGACTGAAGCCAATGGTCGAAAGACGATGCCGGATATTGAGCTGCAAGACGCCTGCAAAGGCGGGACAGCTGATGTGCCGCGACCATTGGTTCGCGCTCCCGGCATCGCTGCGCCGCTCGATCAACGCCAGCTGGAAGGCGGGCGACAAGAAGGCCTATGTCGCCGAGGTGCGCGCGGCTGAAGCCTTCATATTGGGCGAGCCGCAGACGTGACCACGATCGCCGCACCCGAAGAGCGCCAGGCCGATCGCGAGGCGTTCGAACGGCTGGCGACGAAGCTGCCAATCGGCCGCCTGCTGCTCGGCTACCAGGCGCGCACGCTGGCCCGGCTGAAGTCCGGCGTCTCCCTGCTCGTCATCGAGAAAAGCCGGCGCATCGGCCTCACCTGGGGCGTTGCCGCCTTTGCCGCGCTGCTGGCCGCCGCCCAGCCCTCGGCCGGCGGCGATAACGTCTTTTACATGGGTTATGAGCAGGAGATGGCGCGGGAGTTCATCGACGCCTGCGGCATGTGGGCAAAGGCCTATGGCATCGCCGCGTCGGCCGTCGGCGACGAGGTGTTCGAGGACATCGATGCCGATGGCAAGACGACCGCGATCAAGGCGTTCCGCATCGTGTTCGCCAGCGGCTTCAAGGTCGTCGCGCTGTCATCGATGCCGCGTGCCTTTCGCGGCAAGCAGGGCACTGTCATCCTGGACGAAGCCGCCTTCCATTCGCAGCTCGAGGAAAAGATCAAGGCGGCGCTCGCCCTGCTGATGTGGGGCGGCCAGGTCATCATCATCTCGACCCACGACGGCGTGATGAATCCGTTCAATCTGCTGGTGGAGAAAATCCGCGCCGGTGAACAAAAGGGCGAGGTGCTCACCATCAGCTTCGACGACGCGATCGCCGACGGCCTGTATGAGCGCATCGCCGAGGTCGCCGGGATTCGCGGCAAGCGCATACTCGCCAAGGCCGACTGGATTGCCGATATCCGCGGCTTCTATGGCGCCAACGCCGGCGAGGAACTGGACGTCGTTCCTAAGCTGTCGGGCGGCAGCCTGATCAAGATCGAGGACCTGGTCGCCTGCCAGCACAACGACGCGGCGAAGCCGGAGCTTTACCAGGGCGGGCTGTTCTACATGGGCCGGGATATTGCCCGGCGCCGCGATGGCCAGATCATCTGGGGCTTTGAAATGGTCGGCGATGTCCTGTGGCTGCGCGATCGCTGGGAGGGCATCGGCCAGAGCTTCGAAGCGCAGGCAGACGCCGCCGACGCGATGATCCGCCAGCGTCGGATGATGGCCTATTGGCTTGACCAGGGCGGCATGGGCGAACAGCCGGTCGAAGAGGCGCAGCGCCGATATGGCCAAACCCGCGTCCAGGGCCAGTTGCTGATCGGCGCCAACCGGCTCGATATCGCGCTGTCGCTGGCGACACGATTCGAGCGCGGCAAAATCCGCATCCCTGCCGACCCGGTGATCCGCGCCGATCTGCTGGCCATCAAGCGCCTGGCCACCACCAGCGGCGGCGTGCGCATCGGCGATGACCCGGATGGCAAGGTGCACGCCGATCGCTTTTGGGCCGGCGGCCTGGCGAGCCGCGCCGCCGATATCGCCGCGCCCGAATATGGCTACACGCCCGCCCCGGCCGGGGACGGCGCGCGTGCGCCGATGGTCTGGCCCGGCCGGCGCGGCGGCAGCTGGTAATTGAGGAACTGACCGATGGCCCCAACTCCCGCTCTTGTCGCCGCCGATGGCATGACGCCGCTGCGGCGCATTCTGACGACTGATATTGCCTCGGCGTCGGTCACCAGTGCGCGCGGCATTTTGACGTCGCACCCGGCGACGGGGCTTGATCCGCTCACCCTGACGCAGATCCTCGCCAGTGCCGAAAGCGGGCAGCCATTGCGCTTCCTGGAACTCGCCGAGGCGATGGAGGAGAAATATCCGCACTATGCCGGGGTGCTGGGCACGCGGAAGCGCCAGGTCTGCCAGCTGCCGATCACCGTCGAGGCCGCCAGCGATAGCGAGATCGATCAGCGCAAGGCCCAGCTGATCCGCAACTGGCTGAAGCGCGACACGCTCGAGGCCGAGCTGTTCGACATCCAGGACGCGCTCGGCAAGGGTTTCGCCCAAACGGAAATCATCTGGGACCTGTCGCCCGGCCGGCCCTGGCTGCCGGCACGCCTGGAATGGCGCGACCCGCGCTGGTTTGAATTCGATCGCCAGGATGGGCGCACGGTATTGCTGCGCGGCAAGTCTACGCCGCAGCCGCTGCCGCCGTTCAAATTCATCAGCCATGTCAGCAGCGCCAAATCCGGCTTGCCGATTCGCGGCGGCCTGGCGCGCGTCGCGGCCTGGTCGTTCATCTTCCAGAATTTCGCCATCAAGGACTGGGTGTCGTTCGCCGAGGTTTATGGCTTCCCCATCCGCGTCGGCAAATATGATGCCGGCGCGACCGCCGAGAATATCCGCACGCTGCTGAATGCGGTGTCGAGCATCAGCCAGGACGCGGCGGCCGTGATCCCGTCGTCGATGCAGATGGAATTCATCGCCAACAATTCGACCGGCTCGTCGGACCTTTATCGCCAGCTCGCCGAATATTGCGACAAGGCGATCTCCAAGCTCGTGCTCGGCCAGACGGCGACGACCGACAGCCAGGGCGGCGGCCTGGGCGGCAGCGGGAAAGAGCACAATGATGTGCGCGGCGATATCGAGCGCGCCGACGCCAAGGCGCTGGCGGCCACGCTGAACCGCGACCTGGTCATCCCGATCATTGATTTCAATTTCGGCCGCATGCCCGGCGGCATGTATCCGCAGATCAACATCGGCCGCGAAGACCCGGTCGATACGAAACAGCGGATGGACGGCATTGAAAAGTTCGTCGGCATGGGCGGCCGTGTCGGTGCCACCGTCATCGCCGACCTGCTCGGCATTCCCGATCCGCAGCCCGGCGAGCAACTGCTGGTGGCGCCGGTGGCGCAGCGTTTTACCCAGTCCGAAAGCCTTAATCCGGGTGCGCCGATAAATCCCGCCACGGGCCTGCCCGACGCGCCGGGTGGGTCGTTCCCCCCAGAAACGGCGGCGACCCGCTTCTTAAGCCCTCTTACGCCTTCTTACGGGGCCATTGCGGCCGCCACCGCCGAGGCAATTGCCGCCGGCGCGGCGGGTGACGATATCGACGCGGTTGTTGCAGCACTGGCCGATGATGGCTGGGAGGCTACAATGGCGCCGCTGCTTGATCCCGCGATCGCGGCCCTGGCGGCGGCCGGAAACTATGATGCGGCGCTGGCCGCGCTGCCGGCCGCGCTGGCGACGATGGATGCGGGCGAGCTGGCGAAGCGGCTGGAGCGCGCCGCATTCGCGGTGCGCATCGCCGGCCGCGCCGGCGCTGATGCGACGCTGACGGATGGCTGACCCCGCGCCGATCGGCATCCAGGCGATCTTCGATCTGCCGCCTGAGCAGGCCATCGCCTATCTCGATTCGAAAGGCTATCGCACCTCGGTCGATTGGACCGACACGTTCAACGAGGAGCATGACGCCAATTTCACCGTCGCCAAGGTCGCCAAGGTCGATTTGCTGCGCGCCATCCATATCTCGCTGCTCGAGGCGCAGACCAACGGCACGCCCTATGCCGCCTGGCTGAAGGACCTGAAGCCGACGCTCGCCGAGGCCGGCTGGTGGGGAAAGGTGCAGGATGCCAGCGTCACCGGCACCGGCGAGGCCGTCAACGTCACGCCGCGCCGGCTGCGCACGATCTACGACACCAATATCCGCATGGCCCGCTCGGCCGCACTGTGGCAGCGCGTTGCCGAGGATAAGGAGGCACTGCCCTTCCTGCGCTATTCGGCGGTCATGGATCGGCGCACGCGGCCGCTGCATCGCAAATGGCATGGCACGATCCTGCCCGTCGATCATCCCTGGTGGCAGACGCATTTCCCGCCGTGCGGCTGGAATTGCCGATGCACGGTGGTGCAATATTCGCAGGCGATGCTCGATCGCCGCGGGCTTTCGGTCACCGCCGCGCCGCCGATCGACCCGGTGCACTTCCTCAACAAATCGACCGGTCAGGTGAGCATGGTGCCGCGCGGGATCGATCCCGGCTTTGGCTATAACCCCGGCATCGCCCGGATGCAGGCCGTCGCCGACAAGGTGGCCCAGTCGCTCGTCCAGGCGCGCGGCGAAGGCTTGTCGATCGACAGCGCGGCTCTGGCGGAGATACTCGCCGACTTGCCGGGCGGCCCTCAGGCGCCAGCCGCGCTCGCCTCGCTGCAGGCGCTGGTCGCCGCCGGCAATGTGGCCGAACTGGCGGCGGCGATCGCGGCCTTGCTGGGGTGAACCCGGCCGGCGCTGCGGCCTAATTGCCCGGCGGCTTCGGCACGGTCATTGGGGCCGGGGCCGATGGCGCCGCGAAGGCGACGACGATGTCTTCATCCAAAAAGGCCTTCACCGGCATCCCGATCGGGAACTGGGCGCTTGTCCCGGTCGTGAAGAAGCCCGCCACCGGCAAAAATGCGATCGCCGCGACGACGCCGCCCGTACCGGTTACACCTTTATCGTTGATCGCGCCGCTGATCCGTATTTGGCGGCCGTTGGCGCGAAGGGAAACCACATGGGCATTGATGGCGCCGGACTTGCCCCACATGCCCTTGTTCCGAACATCGGTGACTTCGCCTATCGCCGGGCTGCCGACCGGTATGACGATCTGGTCATTAAGCAGCACCGGCTCGGCCACCTCCAGGTTGAAGCGATAACCGACGCGCAGCGTCTTGCCCTTGGTGGTCAGCGCCTCGGACATTTTCAATTGTATCTGCGTGCCGGCGCGGAGGATGTTGGGATCGGGTGCGCTCATGACGACGGCGCCAGGTGCCGGTACCGTTTGCGCGATAGCCATTGTGGCGCTGGTGAAAGCCAGCACGGCACTCGCCATCAAAGCAGTGCGAAACATAGTGAACCCCCCGGTCGGGCCATGATCAGCCAAAAATCAGTCTTGAACCACGGTCAGCATCTGTCAATGAATTCGACGTGCGGCTTTCCTACACGGCCACCACCGCGTTATTGCGGCCAGCCATGGGGGCGATCATGAAGTTTGTGGCCGGTTCAAATCTGCCTGATGACGCGTTGCAGCGCCTGGCGCAGGACATGGTCGATGCCCATGGGGGACAGGCGCGTGATGTCGTCAACCGCTTGATCGATGCGGCAAATGGCGACAGCGATTTCGCAGCGCACGCCAAATGGATCAACGTCTCGCTCGCCGTGCTTCAGATCCTTCGGCCCGCGCGATAATGGCACGCGGCCGGCCGGCGAAATACCACGACCCGACAGGGGCGCGCAAAGCGGCGAACAAACGCGCGGCCGCCCAGGCAAAGGCACAGGGCCTGATCCAGCGCAGCTTGACATTGCCGGCCGAATGCTGGGCGATAATCCGGGCGGCGCGCGCACCTGGCGAAACATCGGACGCGCAAACGGTGGCGCGCCTCGTTCGGGCGGCGCATGATCTGCCGGCCGGCGAACCGAAGGAATGACGGCGATGCGCGGCGAGATTGACCCCGGTTTCCAGCGATCGCTGGCGATATCGCTGAAACAGCTGCCGCCGCACCTGGTGAAGACACTGGCGGCGGCGAAGTTGCCGCAAGACCGCGATGCCGCCTTTGCGGCCCTGGCGGCCGGCATCGTCACGCAGTTGCGCCTCAGCGGCTGGAATATCATTGCGCCGCCGCCGCCGGAACCCGACAGGGGCCGCTGACCAGGTGCGACGCGCCACCTTCCCAAACACCGCTCAGCCGGTCATAAGAGCTTTCTGAGCGGCCGCTGAAGCGACGCAACAGGGCGGAACCACTTCCGGCCATCATGCCCCCGCCGCCAGTGCATTAAGCGCTGGTGATCAGCAAAATCCTTTCCCGCTTCCGTGCCACCGGCGTCGGCATCGTCGCCGCCGCGAGCGTGGCCGAGACGCTGGAAACCGGCAACCTCGTTGCCGCCGCCACCGCCGAGGGCGTGCCGCTGCAGCGCGTGCGGATGCTGCCGATCGGCACCTTCACCCTGCGCGACGGGCGAGGGCCGTTCACGGTGCAGGACCAGGCGCACGCACAATCGATCGTCGCAGCCAGCCTGGCCTATGCCGGCAACCGCGACATCCCTTTCGATTATGACCATCAATTCCTGCACGCCATCGGCGCCGGCAAGGGCGGCACCGCCAAGGCATCGGGCTGGGTAAAGGGGCTCAGCGCCGAAGCCGATGGCATTTACGGCGATGTCAAATGGACGCCGGCTGCCAACGACGCGATGGCCGCCGGGGAATATCGCAACATTTCGCCGACCTTTGCCTTCGACAAGGCGACCGGCCGCGTCACCGCCATCCGTTACGGCAGCCTCGTCAACGACAATGCGCTCGACGAGCTGCTGGCGGTCGCCGCCACCAATCAGGAGACACCAGTGGATATGACCAAGATCGCGGCCGCGCTCGGCCTCGACGC
>JANYCM010000123.1 GCA_025360285.1 Sphingomonadales bacterium | reverse complement strand
TCGGGCGTGGCCGCTACACCTTCATGCTGCGCGAAGACGGCATGGTGATGGACGATGGCACCGTCTGGCGGACGGGGGAGACCGACTATCTGCTGACCAGTTCCACCGGCGGTGCCGACCGGATGACGACACACCTCGGCTATGTCCGGCATGTGCTGGCGCCGCATTTGCGTGTGTCGGTGATCGGGCAGCAAGAACATTTCGCCGGTATCGCACTGGCCGGGCCGCTGGCCGCGACGGTGTTGCAGGGCCTCATCGGGCCGGTGCCCGCCCATATGGGGTTGGCCCCTGCCCAGATCGCCGGCGTGCCGGTGCTGATCCTTGCTGCCAGCTACAGCGGCGAACGCGCCTTTGAAATCTATGCCGCCGGCCATGATGCCGGACCGGTGTGGGATGCGCTCGCCCCCGCCGTGTCTGCGCACGGCGGCTGCCCCTATGGCCTTGAAGCGCTGGAATTCCTGCGCATCGAAAAAGGCCATATCGTGGTTGGCGGCGAGGCTGATGGCCGGCGCACTCCGCGCGACCTGCGGCTCGAAAAAATGCTGCGCAAGGCTGGCGGCTTCATCGGCGCCTCGGCGCTGGACCGCCCGGCACTGGCGGCGCCCGACCGGCTGCAACTGGTCGGGCTGGCTTCATCCAAAGCGATTCCGGAAGGCGCGATGCTGGTCGCCAAAGTTGGCGGCACGGTCGAAGGCCATGTCACCTCGGCCGGGCCGCGGGTGCTGGACGAGGGCGGCGTTGCGCTGGCATTGCTCGCTGGCGGCCGGGCGCGCCTGGGCGATACACTGGTGGCATCATCGCCAACCCGCCGCCGCCACGTGGCGGTAACGGTTGTCGAACCGATGTTCCATGATCCGGAAGGCGCCCGCTACCGTGATTGATGGCCCCGTCAGCCTTGCCGTCGCGCCCGCCGGAGACATCATTGCGCTCGATCTCTGGGCCGGGACCTTGCCCGATCTCGGCGTCCGCACCCTGCACGTCGAACCCCGGCGCTGGTGGCTGTTCGATGCTGCCGGGCGCGATGACATCGCCGCCAAAATCGCCGGCAATGGCGCCATGGCCCCCATCGGGGGCGGGCTGATGCGCGCCGTGCTCACCGGCCCCGGCTGGCGCGGGCTGCTGATGATCAGCGCGGTGTTCGATGCCGAAAACCCTGGCTTTCGCCCCGGCCAGGTCGCCGCCACCGTCATCCACCATGTCCCGGTGTGGATCGCGCCGATCGCCGCCGATGCTTGCGAGGTCTATTTCGCCGCCAGCCATAGCGAAGATCTGGTTGCGCTGTGGACGCGCCGCATTGCACTGTCGGCGGCGGGGGCCAGCGCATGATGACAACGCCAAAACTGTCGCCGGCGCGCTGGTATGTCGTCCTCGTCTGCGGCCTCGTCTATGCCATCAACATCGCCGACCGCTATGTCGTCTCGACAGTGCTCGAACCGATCCGCCAGGAATTTCAGCTCAGCGACAGCGGCGTCGGCTGGCTGACCGGCGTGTCGCTGGCGCTGTTCTACATCACCGTCGGCATCCCGATCTCGCAGCTTGCCGACCGATCGAACCGCCGCAACATCGTCGCCGGCGCCATGGTGCTGTGGTCGGTGATGACCGCGGTGCTCGGCCTCACCCAGAATTTCTGGCAGTTCCTCGCTGCCCGCATCGGGGTCGGCATCGGCGAAGCCGGCGGCACCCCGCCCTCCACCTCGATGATCGCCGATTATTTCCCGCGCGATCGCCGCGCCTTCGCGCTGACGCTCTATGCCATGGGCCTGCCGCTGGGCGCCTGGCTCGGCTCCGATGTCGCCGGGCGGATCGTTGATCATTACCACAGCTGGCGCGCCGCCTTCATCGCGCTGGGCGTGCCCGGCATCATCTTCGGCGTGCTGATCATGCTGACAGTGCGCGAACCACCGCGCGGGCGTTTCGAGGCAGTGGACGCGTCGGACGTGCCCAAGGCGACGCTGGGCGACACTTTGCGCTTCCTCTGGTCGTCGCGGTCGGCCTGGCACATCAATGCCGCCGGTGCCGTCATCTGCCTGTGGGGCTGGGGCCTGATGTACTGGACGCAGACATTTTTCGAACGCGCTTATGGCCTCAGCACAGCCGAGGCCGGGGCGCGGCTGGGCACCATCTACCTGTGGGCCGGCATCGCGGCGACGCTGGCTACCGGGGCCATCCTGGCGCTGCCGGCGATGCGCGCGCCCAAACGCATCGCGCAATTTCTCGCCGCCATCGTGCTGGTCGCGACGGTGCCGTCGTTCATCGTCTACCAAACGCATTCGCTGGCGCTGGCGACAGCGATGCTGTGGATCGTCGTGCCCGCCATCTATCTTTATGTCGGGCCGACCATGGCGCTGTTCCTCAATTTCATGCCGGCCTCGATGCGCGCCCAGGGCATGGCGATCAGCCTGCTCAGCGCCAATGTTGCCAATCTGATCATCGCACCGGTCGCCGTCGGCTGGATCAGCGATACGCTGGCCGGGCCGCTGGGCAACAATGTGGATTCGCTGCGCTATGCGCTGATGGCGCTGTCGCTGACCGGCTTCTGGGCGGCCTGGCATTATGCGACAAGCGTGCGAACCTTTATGGCCGACGACCTGCGGGTCCGCGCCGCCGTTATCGCCTGACCGGAGCCATCGATGCCTGCCGAAATCAACATCCTTGTCTTCAGTTGCCGTGACCAGCCCGGCATTGTCGCGCATGTCGCCAATCATGTCTTTTTGAGCGGCGGCAATGTCGTTGAATCGAGCCAATATCATGATGTCGAAACCGACAGTTTCTTCATGCGGCTGGCCTTTGCCTTTCCCGGTGATGCCGACCTGCCGGCGCTGCACGCCGGCTTTGACACGCTGGCGGCGCGCTATGGCTGGTCCTGGACCCTGCGCCCGGCCAGCGCGCGCCAACGTGTCATGATCCTGGTGTCAAAGTTCGATCATTGCCTCGTCGATCTGCTCTATCGACACCGCATCGGCGAACTCGATATGGACATTGTCGGCATCGTCTCGAACCACCCGGCGTCGCTGTTCGAACGGCTCGATCTGCGCGACATCCCGTTTCACCATCTGCCGGTGACGGCGGCGACCAAGGTGGCGCAGGAGGCGCAAATCCTGGCGCTGCACACCGAATTGCGCGTCGATCTGGTCGTCCTCGCCCGTTACATGCAGATATTGTCGGATGATCTCGCCAGGCGCTTTGCCGGCCGCTGCATCAATATTCACCACAGCTTCCTGCCCGGTTTCAAGGGCGCCAAACCCTATCACCAGGCCCATGCCCGCGGTGTGAAGGTCATCGGCGCCACGGCCCACTATGTCACCGGCGACCTGGATGAAGGCCCAATCATCGAACAGGATGTCGAACGCATCAGTCATGCCGACACCGCCGAAGATCTGATCCGCAAGGGCCGCGACATCGAACGCCGCGTCATGTCCCGCGCCGTGGCGCTGCACCTGTCGGGCCGGGTGCTGGCCAATGGCGCCCGCACCGTCGTGTTCCGCGACTGATGCTACTGGCGCTGCTCCTCACCGCTGCGGCACCGGTCGATTATCGCCAGCCCGACAACTGGCTGTGCCGGCCGGGGCATGACGCCGCCTGCGCCAGGGACAAAGCGATGACCGTCGTGACGCCCGATGGCCGGCGCAGCCTTGATCGCATCAAGCGCGGCCCCAAGCCCG
>JANYCM010000010.1 GCA_025360285.1 Sphingomonadales bacterium | reverse complement strand
CCCGTGTCATGGTCGCAGATGTTGAGGAACAGGTTCCACAGCCCGGCCTTGCGAGCGATCGGCTTCAGTTCCTCGATGACCGGCAGCACCTTCCAGCGCTCACCCTCGGCGACTTCCTGTTCGTACCGCGCTTCATTAGGGAAGATATGTTCGTCCATGAAGGCGTTGACACGTTCGATGAGACCCTTGGTCTTGTCGCTGTATTCAAAAAACATGGACGTTCTCCCCTATGGCTTTCGCAAGGCTCCCTGTCATGGCCGGGCGGCGGAATCCAGCGCTTATCCGCCGACCCTGCAAAGTCATCAGGTAACAAAGGCTGTTGGGCGCGAGGTCAGATCGTCCGCGCAATGACTTCGCGCATGATTTCGGAGGTGCCGCCGTAGATGCGCTGCACCCGGGCATCGCGCCACAGCCGGGCGATGGGATATTCGTTCATGTAACCCGCCCCGCCGTGCAATTGCAGCGCCGCATCGACGACGCGGCCCTGCATCTCGGTGTGCCACAGCTTGGCGGCGCTGGCTTCGGCGGCGGTCAGCTTGCCGGCCAGCAGGCGTTTCAGCCCCCAATCGATATGCGCCCAGCCGACCTGAAGTTCGCTCTTCAGGCTGGCCAGCGTGAAGCGGGTGTTCTGGAAATCGAACACCGTCTTGCCAAAGGCCTTGCGATCCTTGGTGAATTTCACGGCTTCATCATAAGCGCGCTGTGCCCCAGCCTGGGCGCCGATGGCGATGCCGAGGCGTTCCTGAGGCAATTGGCTCATCAGATAGATGAAGCCCTTGTTCTCTTCGCCGAGGCAATTGGTCATCGGCACGCGGACATCGTTAAAGAATAATTCCGACGTGTCGGCGCTGTGCTGCCCGATCTTGTCGAGGTTGCGGCCGCGGGCAAAGCCTTCGGTGCCGGCTTCAACCAGGATCAGCGACGTGCCCTTGGCGCCCTTGTCGGGTTCGGTCTTGGCGACGACGATGATCAGATCGGCGTTCTGACCGTTGGTGATATAGGTCTTGCTGCCGCTGATGACATAATGATTGCCGTCGCGCCGTGCCGTGGTGCGCACGCCTTGCAGATCGGACCCGGCGCCCGGTTCGGTCATGGCGATGGCCGTGATCAGTTCCCCCGAGATCATTTTCGGCAGATATTTGGCCTTCTGCTCCTCGCTGCCGTAGGCGACGATATAATCGGCGACGATGTCGGATTGCAGGGTAATGCCCGCCGAACAGCCCGAATAGGCCAGTTCTTCATTGACGACGGCGTTGTAGCCGAAATCCAGGCCCAGCCCGCCATATTGTTCGGGCACCGTCGGGCAGAGCAGGCCGTTTTCGCCGCAGGCCCGCCAGAAATCCTTGGACACCAGGCCTTCCGCCTCGAAACGGTCGATGTTGGGATAGAGTTCCTTGTCGAACAATTTGCGGACGGTGCTGCGGAATGCCTCGTGATCGGCATCATAGGCACCGCGTTCGCTGGTATCGAGCATCGCAAGGCTTCCTTCTGGCGTGATGGACCAGCGTTACCGCAAAGCCGCGATGCCGCGCCACCTCTCTTGCATGTGAGGGGCTGGTGGTGCGACACTCCGCTGATGCGCACCCTAATCCTCGCCGCCCTCCTTCTCGCCCAGCCGGTCATCGCCGCCGAGGATCCGTTCCTCGCCCGCGCCCATGCGGTGCTGAAGGCGCAGCCGATCATCGATGGCCATAATGACTGGGCCGAACAATTGCGCGGCGGCTATGGCGAGAAATGGTGGGGCGTTGACCTGACGGCCGACAGCCGCAAATTCGCGCATCCGCTGCAAACCGATATCCCGCGCCTGCACGCCGGCCAGGTCGGTGGGCAATTCTGGTCGGTATGGGTACCGGCCAACATCACCGGCCCGGCGGCGGTCAAGGCGACGCTGGAGGAGATCGACATCATCCGCGGCATCGTCGCCCGCTACCCCAAGGATTTCGAACTCGCCGGCACCGCCGCCGATGTCCGCCGCATCCAGAAGACCGGCAAGGTCGCCAGCATGATGGGGGTGGAAGGCGGCAGCCAGATCGACAATGATCTCGCCGTGCTGCGCCAATATTATGCCCTGGGTGTCCGCTACATGACGCTGACGCATGTGCGGCACAATGACTGGGCGGACAGCGCCAATGAAGCGCCGCGCGCCGAACCGGTGACCGCCTTCGGCAAGGTCGTCATCAACGAAATGAACCGCATCGGCATGATTATCGATATCAGCCATGTCTCGCCCGGCACGATGAAGGCGGCGATGGCGGCCTCCATCGTGCCGGTGATGTTTTCGCATTCCTCGGCCCGCGCGCTGGTCGATCACCCGCGCAACGTGCCCGATGATGTGCTGACCTTGCTGGCGGCCAATGGCGGCGTCGTCATGGTCAATTATGCCCCCGGCTATGTCTCGCGCGCCCGCCAGGAATGGGAAGCGGCGCGCGCCGGCATGATCGCCAGTTCCAGCGCGCCGCCCTATTCAGGGCTTTACATCGGCCAGCCCGAACGCGCTGCCGCCGCCCTGGCGGAATGGGACAAGGCGCATCCGGCGCCCCCGGTGACGCTGGCGCAGGTTGCGGATCACATCGATCACCTGGCCAAGGTAGCCGGGCATGATCATGTCGGCATCGGCAGCGACCTTGATGGCATCGACACGACCCCCACCGGGCTGGAGGGCGTTGAAACCTATCCGGCGCTGATCGCCGAATTGTTGAAGCGCGGCTGGAGCGAGGCGGATTGCGCCAAGCTGGCAGGTGGCAACATTTTGCGAGTGATGGACGCGGTGGAGAAGGTGTCAGCCGGGATGCAGGGCCAGGTGCCGAGCGCGGCGACGCCATAGTCTGCTCCCCGCCCGAACAGAGAGGGATCGGGGTCGGATTCTCCGTCGGGCAAATCCGTGCTTCGCAGCACAAAGCACCCACCCCCAACCTCTCCCGTAAACGCGAGGGGAGAAGATTAGGGGGCCGTAGGTCAGTCCCGCTCCACCGCGATGGCGGTTGCTTCGCCGCCGCCGATGCACAGCGCCGCGACGCCGCGCTTGCCGCCGGTGCGTTCCAGCGCCGCCACCAGGGTCGCGATGATCCGCGCCCCCGAAGCGCCGATCGGATGGCCCAGCGCCGTCGCGCCGCCATGGATGTTGAGCTTGGCGCGCGGGATGCCCAGATCGTGCATGGCGATCATTGCCACCGTCGCAAACGCTTCATTGACCTCAAACAAATCGACATCGCCGATCGTCCAGCCGGCCTTGGCCAGCACCTTCTCGATTGCCGGCACCGGCGCCGTGGTGAATTTGCCAGGTTCATGGGCATGGGCGGCATGGGCAACGATGCGCGCCCGCACCGTAAGGCCGTCACGCGCCGCCGTGCTGGCCAGTGTCAGCACCAGCGCCGCGGCACCGTCCGAAATCGAAGAGGCATTGGCAGCAGTGATCGTGCCGTCCTTGGCAAAGGCCGGCTTCAGCCCCGGAATCTTGTCGGGCCGCGCCTTGCCGGGCTGTTCGTCGGTCGCCACCACCGTGTCGCCGCCGCGTCCCGGCACCGTCACTGGCGTCACTTCATCGTCGAACGCGCCGGATCCGATCGCTGCCACCGCGCGGTTCAGGCTTTCAATGGCATATTCATCCTGCGCGCCGCGCGTGAACTGATAATCCCGCGCCGATTCCTCGGCAAAGGCCCCCATCAGCTTGCCGGGGTCATAAGCGTCTTCCAGGCCATCGAGGTACATCGAATCCTTCACCACATCATGGCCAATGCGCGCGCCGGCGCGATGCTTGGTGAGCAGATAGGGCGCGTTCGACATGCTCTCCATGCCGCCGGCCACGATGAACGCGGCAGTGCCGGCCAGCAGCGCGTCATGCGCCATGATGGTTGCCTGCATCCCCGATCCGCACATCTTGTTGACGGTGGTCGCCTCCACCGACAGAGGCAGCCCCGCCCCCAGCGCCGCCTGGCGCGCCGGCGCCTGACCAAGGCCGGCAGGCAGCACGCAGCCCATGAAAATCTGGCTGATTTTGGCCGAATCCACGCCCGACCGGGCGACCGCAGCCTTCACCGCCACCGCCCCAAGCTGCGTCGCCGAAACCCCGGCCAGCGCGCCCTGAAACCCGCCCATCGGCGTGCGGGCAAAGCCGGTGATGACGACGGGATCGGCGGGAAGCGGCATGGCGGGGTCCTTTGGCAGGGCGACAGGCTGCGGCACATAAGCTGCGGCGGCAGCGACGCCAAGAGCCAGGGACCGATCGGCCGGTCCGCGCGTTTGCCTGTCGCCACCATCATGACAGGAACCAGCATGAACATCCCCCACGGCACCATCGTCGCCATCGCCGATGGTGAAAGGCTAAATCTGTTCCGCAACAGCGGCGACGCCGCTGCGCCGCAGCTGGCGACGATCACCGATGCCGACATCGCCGCCGGCAATAGCGGTTCGGGCAGCCGCCACCAGAGCAGCAGCGCCAACCCGTCGGACAGCCAGCAGGACGAAGACGGTTTCGCCGCCGGCATTGCCTCCGAACTCAACAGGCGCGTACTGGATGGCAAGATCGACCATCTGATCATCGTCGCGGCGCCGCGCACATTGGGCGAACTGCGCAAACATTATCACAAGGCGCTGAGCGCCGTGCTGGTCGGCGAAATCGCCAAGGACCTGACCGGGCATCCGATCGCCGATATCGGCACGATCATCGCCGCAGCGTGAGGCGGCTGCGCCGGCCGGCGGCCCTTCAGGGCTGCCGGTTCAGGCGGCGCGCACCCCCTGCACGCCCGACCCGGTCAGCAGCACAGTCTGCACGCCATCGATGATGCGGAACACCGTGCCTTGCGGTGCATCCTCCGCCACCCGCACCCCGTGCCAATCTTTCCCGCCGACCAATATGCCGCGCAGCACCCGCGCCGTGATGCCATGGCTGATCGCCAGCACCGGCCGCGCCGGATCAAGGTCGGAAAGCCAGCTTTCGAGCCGCGCGGCAATCGCCGGAAACCATTCGCCATTTGGTGCCGGCACCGAAAACAGCCGCCGCGCCGGATCCACAATGGGCCCCACTTCGGCAACGATATCAGCGTAATAACGCCCCTCCCAATCGCCGACATCGATCTCCAGCAAC
>JANYCM010000390.1 GCA_025360285.1 Sphingomonadales bacterium | reverse complement strand
CCGTGCGCACCGCGGTGCCGGACGGCGACAGCTGCGATCGTTCCGCCGGTGTCACTTGGCAAAAGACTGCCGTCGAAACCTTGACGCATTGACGAGAGGATGTATCTACCAATAAGTAGATTTTTTATGATCGCGGTTCATGAAGTGCAACAGGCAGGCGGCATAAACTAGGGAGGCATGGAGATGGACGCATTCACCGTCGGTACGGCCCGCGTCACTCGTATCGAAGAATGGGGCGGCGCGTTCCTGACCCCCGAATTGTTGTTCGCCGGTTTCGATGCCGATCGTTATGCCGCCACCCGCGAGGCCATCTCACCAGCCTATCTCGATCATGCGACCGATGCCATCCAGGCCCGCATCCAGAGCTGGGTGATTGAAGCCGATGGCCGCATCATTCTGTTCGATACCGGCTGTGGCAACCACAAGCTGCGGCCCGGCATCCCGGTATTTGACAATCTCAACACCGATTTCCTGGCGCGCCTGGCCGCGGCCGGCTTCGCCCCGGATGCCATTGACCTTGTGGTGTGTTCGCACCTTCACGTTGATCATGTCGGCTGGAACACCATGCTGGTCGAGGGCGAATGGCAACCGACATTCGCCAATGCCTGCTATGTGTTTCCGGCGCCCGATGTCGAATACTGGGACCCTGACAATCGCCACAAATTCCCCGACATGGTCGGCGAAACCGTCAATCAGGGCTTTTTTGACGACAGTGTTCGACCGATACTCGATCGCGGGCTCGCCCGGATCGTCAGTGGCAGCGTCGAAATTGCTGATGGCGTTCGCCTCGATCCCAATCCCGGCCATACGCCGGGCTGTCAGACTCTTACACTGAGCAGTCGGGGCGAAACCGCGATGTTCGTCGGCGACGTGCTCCACCATCCGTTGCAAATCCTCAACCCGGACTGGAACAGTATCTTCTGCGAAGACGCCGGACAGGCGCGTGCTGCCCGCCGTCACGTGCTGGCGCGCGCCGCCGCTGAAGATGCCATTCTCGTGCCCGCACACTTCGCCGGCGACCATGCCGTGCGCATCGCCGCGACGCCCGACGGCTTTCGCGCCCTTCCCGCCTTCGCCTGATGACTGGACCCAGCGTGATCAAATCTGCCGACGATCTCAGCGCGATCGCTGCCAACCCGGAGCATCTACGCGGCGCGCTGGCACAGGCGGATCCGGCGACGCTGATGCTGGTGCTGGTAACGCTGACCGGCGACCATGGCTGGCTTGATCGCGCGCGGCCCTTCATCGCCGGACCATCAAGCTATCAGGAGACCATGCCTGATACGATGCGGGCCGAAATCCGCGCGGCGCTGTTCGATGTACTGATGGACTTTGCGCAAAACCCCCGGCCCTTGCCGGCAATTCCCGACGGCCCGTTGCTTGTCGACCTGCTGTCCACTGCGGCCGGCACCGCCGTCGGCGCCGATTATGTTGCGATGATGCAGGAGGATCTGCGCCCCGCCGCCATCGATCCGCGCGGCATGGTCTGGCGCGTACCGCCCGATCCGATAGTGCTCGCGGCGTTTCACGTCGTCGTCATCGGCGCCGGCGTCTCGGGCATGTGCGCCGCCATCCGCCTGCAACAAGCCGGTATTCCGTTCACCATCATCGAAAAGAACGCCACTGTCAGCGGCACCTGGTTCGAAAACTCCTATCCTGGCTGCGGCGTCGATACGCCCAATCATTTTTATTCCTATTCCTTCGAACCTAACCATAATTGGTCGCATTTCTTCGCCAAACGCGATGAATTATGGCAATATTTCGAGGGCGTTGCCGACAAGCACGACTTGCGCCGCCGCAGCCATTTCGGCACCGAAGTCACATCATGCGTATTTGACGAGGCCAGCCAGCGCTGGGCCGTCAGCGCCCGCCGCGCCGATGGCAGCGTCATCGAATTGACCGCCAACGCCATCATGTCGGCGGTTGGCATCCTCAACCGGCCGAAACTGCCCGATATTCCCGGCCGCGAAACCTTTGCCGGCCCCGCTGTCCACACCGGCCATTGGGACCCGGCGTTCGATTGGCGCGGCAAGCGCGTCGCGATGGTCGGCACCGGCGCCTCGGGCCATCAGGTTGGCCCCGCCATCGCGCCAGACGTCGACCGCCTGATGGTGTTTCAGCGCTCGCCGCACTGGGTCGTGCCCAACCCCAATTATTTCGGCACGGTCGCCGACGGCAAGAAATGGGTGCTGGCGAATGTGCCGCACTATGCCCGCTGGTATCGCTTCCAGCTTTTCTGGGCCTTTGCCGATGGCCTGCACCCGGCCTTGCAGGTCGATCCCGAATGGAATGACCCCGAACATTCGATAAACGAACAGAACCACCGCCACCGCATCTTCATGGAACGCCACATGCGGCGCGAACTGGGGCCGGATTCGCCGCTGCTCGAAAAGGTCATCCCTGACTATCCGCCCTATGGAAAACGCATCCTGATCGATAATGACTGGTTCAAGATGCTGAACCTTCCCAATATCGATCTGATCACCGACAAAATCGCCCGAATCGCCCCCGAAGGCATCGTCACCGTAGATGGCACGACATGGCCCGCCGATGCGATTATCTACGCTACGGGCTTTCAGGCGTCGAAGATGCTGGCGCCGATGCGGATCACCGGTACCGGCGGCATCGAAATCCACGATGTCTGGAAAGCTGACGACGCCACCGCCTATCTCGGCACCACCGTCCCCGGTTTTCCGAATTTCTTCATGCTGATGGGCCCCAACACCGGGCTGGCGCATGGCGGTAACGTCATCTTCATGTCCGAATGCCAGGTCCGCTATGTCATGATGGCCTTGCGCGAACTCATCGAAGGCGGGCATCACAGCCTCGATGTCAAACCCGCCGTCCATGACGCCTATGTTGCCGAGGTTGATCGCCTCCACGCCGGTATGGTCTGGTCGCACAAGGGCGTCGATAATTGGTATCGCAACCTCAACGGCCGGGTGTTTGCGGTGCTTCCCTATCGCCTGGTAGACTATTGGCAGATGACATCGAAATTCACTCCCGACGAGTATAGCTTCGCATGAAAGCGATTGCCGCGGCCCGCCTCGACAGCCTCGCCGATTATGCCGAGGTGGAGGTGCCGCTGCCAGAACCCGGCCCTGGCCAGGTCCGCATCCGCGTCAGGGCGGTCGGCATCGGCTATGTCGATGCGCTCGTCGCGCTCGGTCGCTACCAGGTCAAACCGCCGCTGCCCCATATTCCCGGCAGCGAGATCGCTGGTATCATCGAAGCCGCCGGCGAGGGCACCGGCATCCCGCTTGGCACTCGCGTCATGGCGATGGCTGCCCATGGCTTTGCCGACTACGCTCTGGCTCCCGCGGCTGCCTGCCGCACCATTCCCCTCAACACCAGCTTTGAACAGGCTGCGGCCTTCCCGCTCAACTATCTCACCGCGCTTCACGGCCTTGCCGATCGCGCGCATCTGCAACCGGGCGAAACGCTGCTCGTTCTCGGCGCCGCCGGAGGCGTTGGCAGCGCCGCGATCCAGGTCGCCAAGGCCATGGGTGCTCATGTCATCGCCGCTGCCTCCACCGCCGAAAAGCGCGCCTTCGCCGCAGCACAAGGCGCCGACTCCGTCATCGATACCGATCCCGCAGGCTGGCGCGACCGGCTGAAGGTCGCGCTGTCTGGCAAGCCGCTCGCCGTGATCTTTGATCCGGTCTGCGGGCCGCTTTTCGAACCCGCATTCCGATCATTGGCATGGGGCGGGCGTCATCTTGTTGTAGGCTTTGTCGGAGGGCCGATCCCCGCGCTTCCGAGCAACTTGACCCTGATGAAAGGCGCCGGCCTGATCGGCGTCGACGTTCGTCAGTTCCAGCTTTTGGAGCCGGCTGCCGCGGCGGCACATCTCGACACCCTAACGGACTGGCTGGCCGATAGGCACCTGGCGCCAGTCGTGGGCACCATATTCGCATGGGCGGATTTTGCCGAAGCATTGGTCGCTGCCTTCAGCGGCAAAGGCCTGGGGAAACCGATTCTCGCCGGGACAGCCTGAGATTCTGACTGTGGTCACGCTGAGTGAGAACCCAGGGCAAATTTGCCTCGACAACATGAACCCAGGATATTTGGCGGAGAGGGTGGGATTCGAACCCACGGTGAGCTTGCACCCACAACGGTTTTCGAGACCGTCCCGATCGACCACTCTGGCACCTCTCCGCGAGGGGCTGGACACACGAGGCGGCCGGTCGAAGGCGCGGGCTATAGCGG
>JANYCM010000341.1 GCA_025360285.1 Sphingomonadales bacterium | reverse complement strand
GGCCAGATGAGCATGGGTCGGGATCCAGAACAGCCCGGCATCAAGCCCGGCCAACGCGATTTCGGCACAGCGTTCCGGCGTGATGATCCCCATGGCCGCAGGCCAATTGGCCGGATCAGGCCCCAGCCCGCCGGCCGTCATTCCGGTATAAACACCGCCGGGTAGCAGGATATGCACATCCAAAGGCTTGCCGCCCCCGACCATTTCCGTACGCAGCCATTCGGCGAGAATCAGCACGCCATGTTTGGTCGCAGCATACAGTCCCAACGCAAACGTCTTTACCGCATCGGGCACCGACAGCGAATTTTCGCTGCCCGTGATCATCAACCGCCCGCGCCGGCCATCGGCCTCCAGCAACGGCAGCCAAGCCTGGACGAGGCGAATGACGGCGAACATGTTGACCTCGAACATGGAGGCGACACCTGGCGCATCAAGATCGACCTTCCATAACCGCTTGGGGCCTGGCCAACTGTCCTTGCCGGCATTCGACGCGATGAAATCCAGGCCGCCACCCAGCGCCCAGGCCCGTTCGATCAATTCGGCGGCAGCGCCCGGTTGCGCCAGGTCAACCGCCAACGCCGTGCCGGCCGTCAGCCGCGCCGTCTCCTCGGCGCCGCTGAAATCAATATCGGCGATGATCACCCGCGCCCCGCGCGCCGCCAGCCCCTGCGCCAATGCCCGGCCGATGCCCGACGCGCCGCCGGTCACCAATGCTGTCTTGCCCCGCCAGTCGATCATCCCCGTCTCCCGTCCCAGTTGGAGGCAGCTTGCCCGAAACCGGGCCGCCCGGCTATGTTTTCGGCGATGCTTGCCCGCCGCACCCTGTTGACCAGCCTGCCCTTCGCCGTGTTGGCGGGACGCGCTGTGGCCCGCCCGCTACCAGACCTCACCTCCATCGTCCGCGCCGCCGAACGCGCCACCGGCGGTCGCATCGGCCTGGCGGTGCATGACATCACCAGCAACCGGCGCTTCAGCTACCGCGGCGATGAGCGCTTTCCAATGGCCAGCACCTTCAAGGCATTGCTTGCCGCCGTCATCCTGGCGCGTGTCGATGCCGGCAGGGAGAGCCTCGATAGGGCGATTCCCATCGCCGCCGCCGACATTGTCAGCAATTCGGCCGCATCGGCTCGTCATGCCGGCGGCAGCGCCAGTGTCGCCGAGCTTGCCGAAGCCATTGTAACGATCAGCGAAAACACGGCCGCCAACAAATTGCTGGCAACGGTCGGCGGTCCGGCCGGCTTCACCGCCTTCCTGCGCCGCATTGGCGATACGGTGACCCAGCTGGATCGCATCGAACCGATGATGAGCACCGCTATTCCTGGCGACCGGCGGGACACCACCACACCCGTCGCCATGGCCGCCAGCTTCGAACGCGTGCTGCTGGGCGACGTCCTGTCGCCGGCCAGCCGCACCCGTCTCACCGACTGGCTCATTGCCAGCACCACCGGCAGCGCCCGGCTGCGCGCCGGCCTGCCGAAAGACTGGCGCGTTGGCGACAAGACCGGCACTGGCGGCCATGGCAGCGTCAATGACGTGGCAATTGCCTGGCCGGCACAGGCGACGGCGCCGCTGATCATCGCCTGCTTCATCACCGGCGGCACGGCAGCGCCCGACGCGCTGTACAAGGCCCATGCCGATATCGCAACGGCCATTGCGGCATTCCCAACATTCGCTTGACCCCCGGCCAAACGCCCCTATGAGCGGCCTCGGGCCACGCGGTCCCAACGCCGCGCGAGCTCTCTGCAAGGAGAGAATATGACTGACAAACCTACGGCGCTGCCGAAACGCGCGCATTTTTCGTCCGGCCCCTGTGCCAAACGCCCCGGCTGGGACGCATCCCAACTTGCTACCGAATCGCTCGGCCGCTCGCATCGGTCCAAGCTTGGCAAGGCACGTATGAAGCTCGCTATCGACCTGACGCGCGAGATTCTGGACGTCCCTTCAACACACCGCATCGGCATCGTCCCCGCCTCTGACACCGGTGCCTATGAAATGGCGATGTGGAGCCTGCTTGGGCAACGTCCGGTCACCATGATGGCCTGGGAAAGCTTTGGCGAAGGCTGGGTGACCGATGCCGTCAAACAGTTGAAGCTTGATGCCGAAATCGTCACCGCGCCCTATGGCGAGCTGCCGGACCTGACCCGCATCGACCAGAGCCGCGACATCGGTTTTACCTGGAACGGCACCACATCGGGAGTCCGCGTCCCCAATGGCGACTGGATCCGCGACGACCGCGAGGGGCTGAACCTTGTCGATGCCACCTCGGGCGTGTTCGCGCAGGACATTCCCTGGGCCAAGGTCGATGTGCTGACTTACTCGTGGCAAAAGGTGCTCGGCGGCGAAGGCGGGCACGGCGTGCTCATCCTCGGCCCACGCGC
>JANYCM010000339.1 GCA_025360285.1 Sphingomonadales bacterium | reverse complement strand
CATCGTCGCGCATGATGGAATGGATGGGGTCGAGCCGGAAAGCCTGGGCCGGATCGGCGCTGGGCGCCTGGAGCTCGATCTTCAGCGTCACCGCATAATCTGCCGTGCGCGGGTCTGGCGTCTCCGCCGCAATCGCCGCAGCATCCGCTTTCGCGGCGCTCAAAGCCTTGATCTTGTTGTTGAGGTCTTTCTGCGCCTGGTCCAACTCGACCCGCTTTTTTGCAAGCTCGATGCGCTGTTCAATCGTGCCGCCGGGCGGCGGCCCGCTGATGATCGCGTCAAGCGCCCCGACAGCCTTGGAAAGATCGTCAACGCTTTTTTCAGCCTTGGTTTTGGCTGCACTGGCATCCTTTTCCGCTGAAAGCGCCGCCGCATAACGTTTCTCGGCGCGGCGCACGCCAATGGTTTCGCGCAGATCGGCCTTGGCGGCTCCAAAAGCGGCCTTCGCCTCGGTCGCGGCCGTCTCGGCATTCGCCAGCGCCGTCCGCTGCGCGATCAGGCGATCGGTCAGGATCTTTTTGACGGCAGCATCGTCGCCCGCCGCAATCAGGGCATTTTCGGTCTTTTCAATAGCGACCTTAATGCCAGCGACATTGGCTTCGGCCTCGCTCTGGGCGCCCTGCTTGGCGGCGATGGCGTCGATCGCGCCGCTCACCTGCTTCTCGGTGCGCCTGGCGGTGACCTTGGCAAGCTGACGCGGCAGGAAATAGGTGATGCCATCCTGACGAGACATCGGCGTCTTCCGCGGCATCGTCCGTGGCGGTGCCGGCATCGCCGTTCCATCACGAAACCCCACCAGCGGGGCTGGCTGGGTGGCCGTGTCCAGCGGTTGTCCTTCGCCGACATAGTGTGAGCCGACCGTCTGGCAGCCCGCTGTCATCAGCGCCAACCCGGAAGCCGACACCAGCCACAAACGTGTCGTAATCGTCATGATACCCCCATTATGGCAACACCGCGCCGCCCGCGGTGGCGGGCGTGACAGCGAACGTAACGCCCGGTTGCGCAGTCGTGGTGGCGCCCACATCGCCGGTAATTTCGGCAATCCAGCCGGCAATCGCCGAAACGCGGGTATAGACCCCGACCAACTGACCGATCGTTCCCGGAACACCGCACTCTGTCTGTTCGCCCCAGCTGACGATGCCCACGGTCTGCGGGTGATCGGCCGTGCCAATGACCAGCGGCCCGCCACTGTCGCGCGCGCAGGCATCGTCGCTCTTGCTCATCGCGCACAGCGCCCAGGCACCCAGGCGGGCCGATTTTTTCGGCAACACGGCCTTGCACAATTCGGTCTGAACGACCGGCACGCGGACGGCGCGGAGATATTGGCTGGGATCGCCTGTGGCATCAAAGGCACCCCAGCCGCTCACCACAGCATCGCCTTCAGCAAAGACCAGGCTGCGCACCGGCGCTGGCACTGCCGCCGTCACAGGCTGCGCCAGCTTGATCAGCGCGGCATCAAACGCCCCTTCGGCGTCGGTGCCCGACACATTCGGATCGCGCCAACCGGGATACAGAATGATCGGCCATGCCGGATCAAGCGCCAGCCGCGTACCAGCGGCAAACACATCCGACCCATGGAAAATTTCCACCTGCCCGCGATCGAATGCCATCGGAGGGCCGCCGCTCAGGCGATTGCGGTCAAGACAATGTGCAGCCGTCAGGACAAATATCTTGCTGATCAATATCCCGCCACAACGCTTGTTCGCGACCGGGATCCTGATGGCCACTTGCCAGCGATATTTGCGTGCATCAACAATGGGGCCCGTTGTCTTGATGGACGCCAGCAGCGATCGATAGCGATCCAGGCTGATCTGCGGCACCATTTTTTTCAACTGTTCGATCAGCAAATCAGCCGGCGGCACCGCCTTGCTCTTGGCCTCGGGCTGCGATGATTTGATGATATCGCCGGGCCGTGCCGTGGCGGGGGCCAGCGCAATGGCGGCAAGCAACACTGCGACAAGCATCGGTGTCGCGCCTTTGCCGATCCTGGCGCGTACAAAATCAACGACCCAGCGCAAACCTCGATCCTCATTTCAACACAGCGGAGGCCGTTTCAACGATGAACCTGGTTATTGTTGCTTTTTGGTAATGAAGTTTCAAGGCAAAATCTGGCGATCGTCACCACGCGTAAAATTAATCGGACCTGTTCCTTCGGTGAAATCCTGCTGTCGAAAATGTCCAACGGTACAAGCCGTCAATTTTGCGATTTTCGTTGCAGATTTGGGTAATTTGAAAGCCGCAAGCCCGCCGCATCAACCGCAACATCGCCGCCCCGCCCCCGCTATCGCCTCGTGCCATCCTGCCGTAAAACAATGCGTCAGGAAGGGACCTCGCCTCACCATGCGCGACAAGGAATTGCGGTTGGCGCTGGTGTGTTATGGCGGGGTCAGCCTTGCCATCTACATGCACGGCACCACCAAGGAAGTGTGGAAGCTGTGCCGCGCCTCCATGCGGCGGCAGTTGCAGGCGAAACAGCCGCTGCCGCCGGCCGAGGACAGCGAGATTGTCTATGGCGTCCTCCTCGAAACGCTGGCGCCGCATCTCGATCTGCGGATCTTTGTCGATATCGTGGCGGGTGCCTCGGCGGGGGGAATCAACGGCATCTTGCTCGCCCAGGCGATTTCGCAGGGGCATGACCTGGAACCGCTGCGCCAGTTGTGGCTGGACGGCGCCGACAGCGACAAATTGCTCGATCCCGAAGGCGCGTCGCAGCGCTGGTCGAAATGGTGGGCGCAGCCGCTGATCTGGTATGCCCGGCGGCGCGGGCTGGGCATCGATGAAATGAACGAGCCCGAGGCGCGCCGCGAGGTTGCCGGGAAATTGTCGCGCCTCATGCGGTCGCGCTGGTTCCGGCCGCCGTTTTCGGGGCCGCGCTTCACTGCCATGCTGTACGATGCGTTGACGGCGATGGCGGCCGGCGCCCGCACCCCGCCGCTGATCCCGCCGCTGCAACCGCTCGACCTGTTTGTGACCGTCACCGATTACCACGGTGCCTCACAGCGCCTGCGCCTGCATTCACCGCCGGAAATCATCGAAAACGAACATCGCCTGGTCATCGGCTTCACCGATGGCGGGCCGGATGCGACCGGCACCCGTCACCTTGCCGACATGGCGGAATTAAGCTTTGCGGCGCGCGCCACCGCGTCCTTCCCCGGCGCCTTTCCGCCGGCGCGGGTTGACGAGATTGACGGGGTGCTGGCGGCGCGCGGCAACCGCTGGCCGAACCGTGCCGCCTTTCTGGCCCGGCTGTTCCCCGGCGGCCGCAACCCCGATGCCGTCACGCTGATCGATGGTTCGGTGCTCAACAACCGGCCGTTCGGCCCGGCGATCGAGGCCCTGCCGCGGCGGCCGTCACACCGCGAGGTCGATCGCCGCTTCGTCTATGTCGATCCCAAGCCCGGCATGCACGGCGACATGCCGCGCGACACGATGCAATTGCCGGGCTTCTTCGCCACCGTGCTGCGCAGCCTCGCCGATATTCCGCGCCAGCAGCCGATCAACGACAACCTTGCCGTCATCGACGAACTGTCCAGCCGGGTGCGGCGCCTGCGCTATGTGGTGGACAGCATGACGCCGGATGTCGATGCCGCCATCGAACGCGCTGTCGGCCTGCGGGTGTTCCTGTTCACCCCGACGGTGCCGCGGCTGGCGGAATGGCGATCGCGCACGCAGAGCGTGGCGGCGCGGGAGGCCGGGTTTGCCTATGCCGCCTATGGCCAGTTGAAATTTGCGCAGATCGTCGAACCGCTGGCGGCGCGGCTGGCGGCGATCGGCGGCGGCAACCCGCGCGCCGTGCGCCACGCCGTCTGGCGGCATCTGCAAGGGCTGGGCATTGATCAGCCCGGCCAGGCCCTGGGGTCCGATGGCGCCAAATCCGACTATGTGATGTTCCTGCGCAATTTTGATCTGGATTTCCGCATCCGGCGGCTGCGCTTCCTGATCCGCCGGGTCAACGCGCTGACCGAAAGCGCCAGCGACGACGCGCAGCGGCGCGAACTGGAGGCGATGAAGGCCGGGCTGTACACCATCATCGGCCCGCATTTGCAGCGCCGCCAGCCGGGGTTCTTCGCCGGCATCATGGCGGCGGCGGCGGCGGGCGCGGCGGATGATCCCGGTGCGGCGCTGGCGGCGCTGGCGGCGACGCTCGACCTGAAGGGGCTGGATACCAGCAGCGACGCGGCGCTGGTGGCGCTGTTCGCCGCCACCAAGACCAAAACGCTGCGCCGCGCCCTGCTCAGCGCCTATCTCGGCTTTCCCTTCTACGACATCGCCATGCTGCCGCTGATGCAGGGCGATGGCACCGACGAATTTGATGAAATCAAGGTCGATCGCCTGTCGCCCGAGGATGCGCTGTCCTTGCGCGCAGCCGGCGGCGGCATGCTGAAGGGATCACAGTTCAACGCCTTTGGGGCGTTCTTCAGCCGGGCCTATCGCGAACATGATTACCTGTGGGGCCGGCTGCACAGCGCCGAACGCCTGATCGACGTGGTGTGTTCGGCGCTGCCCGATGGCGCCATGCTGCCGGCCGCGACCATCGCCCGGTTGAAGCACGACGCCTTTGCCGCGATCATCGCCGCCGAACGCCCGCATCTGACGCTGGTGCCGGATTTGTTTGCAGCACTTGACGAAGCGCTGGTGACGGGGACGTAACGCCGCGCACCTTGCGCAGAAAATGCACGATGATCGCCATGCCGCCAAGCGTCGGCAGCGCCCAGATCGCCGGGTTGAACGCATGCTGCGGGAACATTTCGACCAGCCCGACCGACAGGAAGGCGGTGTAGGCGGCGATCCCCGTCGCCACCATGGCTTTGAGATGTTCGGGGATATAATCGGTGCGGCCGGGAGAACGCCGGAACATGTACCACAAATAGGTCAGCGTCGTTCCAAAGCCGATCACCGACACGCCGATCATCAGCGGCTGGTGCAGCACCACGCCGTGCGCCGCGCAATTCACCGCCGCTGCCAGCACGGCGATTTGCAGCGCCACCATCGACCAGTGGCGGTTGGCGGCATGGTCGCGCTTGTTGGCGACCATCTTCAGGCCATAGCGCGTCATGCTCATCGTCAGCAGCGCCAGATACAGCATCATCCAGCCGAACAGCCCGCGATACAGCGCTTCATCGGTCAGCCCCGGATGCATGGCGAGCGGCCAGCGCAGCGACAGCACCCCCATGCCCAGCGCCATGAACCCCGCAGCATAGATGGCACCGGTGAACACCATACCCCAGCGCCGATGCGCCGGGCCGCCCTTGCGCGTCGCGATACAGCCCCAGAAACTGGTCAGCGCAGTGATGCCGGCGCCGACATGGACGGCAAGGATGAGGGTGAACAGCCAGGGCATGGCGGGGCGGCATCCGAAGAAAATTTGCCCCCGACATTGTGGCAAGCCGCCGCCGCGTGCAAGCAGCCGCCATGGCAGGCTGGCGCGCAGGGGCGATCTATTTCGCGATGATCTTTGGCCTGGGCTTTGTCCTGGGCGTGCTGCGCGTCACCTGGATCGTGCCGCGGCTGGGCGAATTGCGCGCCGTGCTGCTGGAGGCGCCGGTGCTGGTCATCGTGTCATGGTTCGCCTGCCAATGGCTGGTGCAGCGGCTGGCAGTGCCCGGCGATGCCACCACCCGCGCCATCATGGGCGGTTTTGCCTTTGCGCTGATACTGCTGGCCGAATTCCTGGTCTCCGTCCTGCTGCTCGGCCGCAGCCCGGCGGCACATCTGGCGGCCTATGCGAATCCAGCCGCGATCATCGGCCTGGCGGCGCAGGCGTTGTTTGCCAGCTTTCCCTTATGGCAGGGATGGCGGCGGCCCTGACTTTCCACGTTGCTGCCTTGCAACATTCAAGGGGCCGTGCTAGCCGCCCGGCGTCCGCAGGGCTCCTGCCCCGGGCGCAGCTTTTGGCTTTACTCTTGTCGCCGGGACCCGGACCCTTGGAAGCAAATCTTGGCATCGTGCAGGGCCTGTCGGGCCGCTATGCAACGGCGCTGTTCGATCTCGCCGTCGATGGCAAGGTGCTGGACATTGTCACCGCCAGCCTGGCGACCCTCACCACGGCCTTGGCCGAATCGCCCGATCTGAAAACCCTGACCACCAGCCCGATGGTCAGCCGCACCGCCGCCGCCGCCGGTATCGCTGGCGTCGCCGCCGCGCTGGGGCTCGATCCGCTGACCACCGCCTTTCTCGGCGTCCTTGCCAATAACCGCCGGCTTGCCGCGCTGCCGGCCATCATCCGCGGCGTCAATGCGCTCGCCGCCGCCCGCCGCGGCGAAATTACCGCCCTGGTCACCGCCGCCCACCCGCTTTCCGCCGCCCAGCAGAAAGCGCTCGCCGCCAAGCTCAAGGCCGGCCTGGGGCGTGATGTGGCGCTCGAAATCACCGTCGATCCCGCCATTCTCGGCGGCCTTGTCGTCCGCGTTGGCAGCAAGATGATCGATTCCTCCTTGAAAACCCGGCTCGATTTGCTCGGCCAGGCACTGAAGGCCTAGAAGGACTGAACATGGACATCAACGCCGCTGAAATCTCGCGGGTCATCAAGGATCAGATCGCCAACTTCGGCAATGACGCCGAAGTGTCAGAAGTCGGCCAGGTGCTGAGCGTCGGCGACGGTATCGCCCGCGTCCATGGCCTCGACAATGTCCAGGCCGGCGAGATGGTCGAATTCCCCGGCGGCATCAAGGGCATGGCGCTGAACCTCGAAGCCGATAACGTCGGCGTCGTCATCTTCGGGTCGGACAGCACCATCAAGGAAGGCGACACCGTCAAGCGCACCGGCACCATCGTCGATGTGCCGGTCGGCAAGGGTCTGCTCGGCCGCGTCGTCGATGGCCTGGGCAACCCCATCGATGGCAAGGGACCCCTCACGGACGTCACCCGCAGCCGCGTCGAAGTGAAGGCGCCG
>JANYCM010000318.1 GCA_025360285.1 Sphingomonadales bacterium | reverse complement strand
ACCGCTATGGCCCTGCGCACCGTGCAGAGCGAGGTGCGCTACCTGTTTAACGGCCTCGACCATGGCAATTATGTGCCGCAGTCACCGGAGAAAACCTGGGGACTGCGCTATGGTGATTGCAAGGCCAAGACGCTGCTGCTGCTGGCGTTGCTGGCGGAGCTCGGCATCAGCGCCGAACCGGTGCTGGCGCACACCCAATTGGGCGATTTCGTCGCGGGCCGGCTGCCCTCTGCCGCCGCCTTCAACCATGTGCTGGTCAAGGCCGATGTGAAGGGCGAAACCCTGTGGCTGGATGGCACCACCACCGGCACCCGCCTCGCCGATCTCGCCGACACGCCCAACTTCCACAGCGTCCTGCCGATCCGCAGCCAGGGCGCCGGGCTGTTCACCATCGTCACCCACCCCAATGTCCGCGCCAATTTCGAGATCACCCAGGAGATCGACCAATCCGCCGGCATCGGTATCGCCGCACCGTTCAGCGCCGCGCTCACCCTGCGGGGCCCCACCGCCGAAGGGCTGAAAGCCGCCGCCGCCCAGGTCAGCGCCGACAAGAAGAAGGAAATGATCGATGGCATGATCGGGCGCTTCGTCGGCTACAGCGCCATCATCAGCCGCGACATCGATTATGACCCCGAAAGCGCCACCGCCACGGTGCGCGTTACCGGCATCAACGGCGGCACCTGGTCACGCGAGGACCAGCGCTTCGAATGGACGCTCGACAAGGCGGTGGCCCAGATGAATTTCGATGGCGATCGCGCCCGGCCGGAATGGAAGGACATTCCGGTTGCCACCGGCGGCGTGCTCGCCGGGCTGTTCCGCACCCGCGTCCGCCTGCCCGATGGCGGCAAAGGCTTTGCCCTGGAAGGCGACACCAGCTTCGCCAAACCGCTCGCCGGCGAGATGATTCAACGCCATGCCGACCTCAAGGACGGCGTGGTGGCGTTTGAAGACCGGATCGATGAAACCGCCATCGAAATCGCCCCCGCCGATATCGCCGCTACCCGCAATGCCGTGGCGCAGGCCAAATCCCGGCTGCTGAAGATCCTCGCCCCCGCCGATTATCCGCCGCGCTGGCAGGTGGTGCAGGCGGCGACCGCGGCCGGCAAGCTGAAAGCCATTGAAGACGCCTATGCCCGCACCATCGCCGATGCGACCGAAAAGGCCCCGGCCTATCGCCGCCGCGCCGAATTCCGCGCCAGTGTGTTCGATCGCAAGGGCGCCATCGCCGATCTCGATGCCGTCATCGCCAGCCGACCCGATGTCGAGGCCTATCTGACACGCGGCCGGCTTTTGTGGCAGACCCGCAATGACGCCAAGGCGCTGGCCGATGCCAAGGCAGCCTTTGCGCTCGATCCGGGTGATGAGGATGCCGTGTCGGCGCTGACCATCCGCCAGGCCGAACAGGGCGAAAGCGTCGCCGCTTTGGCGCTGCTCGATGACCGTATTGCGGCGGGCGGCAAGCTGAAACCCGGCTTCCTTGCCACCAAGGCCGAAATCCTCGCCCGCCTGGGGCAGGCGACCGCCGCCATCGCTGCCAGCGATGCCGCTGTCGCCGCCAAGCCCGGCGATGCCAGCCTGCTCAACAGCCGCTGCTGGACCAAGGCCACGCTGGGGGTCAGCCTTGATACGGCGCTGAAGGACTGCACCAAGGCGATCGAACTCGGCGAGGCGCCTGTACAGGCGCTCGACAGCCGCGGGCTGGTCTATTTCAAGCTCGGCCGGCTCGATGATGCCCTTGCCGATGTCAACGCCGCGCTCGATCTGCGTCCCGAACTGCCCGCCAGCCTCTATGTGCGCGGCGTCATCAAACGCCGCCAGGGCAGCACCGCGGCCGGCGATGCGGACCTGACCGGCGCGCGTCTGGAAAGCCCGCGGATTGACGAGGAATATGCGAAATACGGGGTAACGCCGTAAAAAAACTCCCTCCCCGTTGACGCGAAGGCGTCGCCTACGCTGCGGGGAGGGAGAAGAAAATTACTGCGGTTTGGTCGTCAACGTCGTCGTGGTCTTTTCGGTCGTTGTCGCTGGCCGGTGACGGACAACCACCTTGGTGCGATGCTTGATCACCTGCGCCGGCTGGTGAACCACGGTCTTTTCAACTGTCGCGACGGTCGTCACCGGCGCTGCCACCGGCGGCGGCGCATTGCGCAGCGCATCGGCTTCCGCCTTGGCCTGATCGGCCGATTGCATGGCGACAGCGGCGCGCATATTGGCGCTGGCGGCCGATTGCGTCGCGGCGGCGGCGGTCTGGGTGGCAGCGGCGGCCGTCGCTTCGGCGTTCATCCGGTCGGTTTCCACGGCCGCTGTCTTGCGCTTGTCGGCCATCACCAGCGCCTGGTCGGCCAGTTGCCCGGCGTGCTGCGCCTCGGCGATGGCATCGGTCTTCTTGTCCTTGGACAGCAACGCCTCGGCATTGGCGAGCGAGCTGCGCGCGGCGGTTTGCAGGTCCATCGCTTCGCTGCTGGCGCCAACCTTGTCACCCGATTCGATCTTGCCGCGGGCTTCGGCGATGGCGGCGCGGGCGCGCTGGTCCTGGCCGGCCTGGGCGGCGATCGGCATGGCCGAAAAGGCCAGCAGGGCGGACAGCGTCACGGCACGCGAAAGGGAAGTGATACGATACATGTTACATCATCCTGATGTTGCGGATGTCGGATAAACAACAGGCACGGCCATCCGTTCCATCGCACCACCTTGCCGCCGCTGGCCGATAGACGCTATGAGCGCCGGTGATGACCCATGCTCCGCACCCCGCCATCGCCGCCGGTGCCCATCCGTTTCCGCATTTGCATTTGCTGGGCCTGTCGGCGCTGAAGCCCTGGGAAATGCTGTTCCTGCTCGATGAAGCCGAACAATGGGTCGAATTCAACCGACGTCCCAAGAATCTTGGCGAGGCCAAGCATGACAACCGCCTCGCCGGCCTCACCCAGATCAACGCGTTCTTTGAAAATTCCACCCGCACGCTTTTGAGCTTCGAAATTGCCGGCAAGCGGCTGGGCGCCGATGTCGTCAATCTCGGCGTGTCGGGATCGAGCGTGAAGAAGGGCGAAACCCTGCTCGACACGGCGCTGACCCTCAACGCCATGCACCCGGATCTCATCGTCATTCGCCATGGTTCGTCGGGTGCCGTGCAGCTGATCGCCGAAAAGCTCGATTGCCCGGTGCTCAATGCCGGCGATGGCCGCCACGAACATCCGACCCAGGCGTTGCTCGATGCGCTGACCATCCGCCGCCGCAAGGGCCGCATCGAAGGGCTGACGGTCGCCATCTGCGGCGACATATTGCATTCGCGCGTCGCCCGGTCGAATTTTCAACTGCTTGGCTCGCTCGGCGCAAAAGTCCGCGCCGTCGCGCCGCCAACCCTGTTGCCGACAAATATCGATGCGCTCGGCGTTGATTGCTTCACCAACATGGACGACGGCCTGGCCGGTGCCGATGTGGTGATGATGCTGCGCCTGCAAACCGAGCGGATGGATGGTGCCTATGTGCCCTCCACCCGCGAATATTTCCGCTTCTATGGCCTTACCGAGGCGCGGCTGCGCCATGCCGCGCCGGACGTGCTGGTCATGCACCCCGGCCCGATGAACCGCGGCGTCGAAATCGATGGCCGCATCGCCGATGACATCACCCGCTCCGCCGTCACCGAACAGGTCGAAATGGGCGTCGCCGTCCGCATGGCCTGCCTCGACGTGCTGACGCGGACAAGGCGCGGTGCCAAGGACTGGCCGCCTCTGCTCCCGTCCCGCCATCAAGAGGGGCCACTCTCTCTGCTCCCCTCCCGCTTGCGGGAGGGGCCGGGGGTGGGGGAACCTGCACCGAGCCCAGACGCCATTGGGCAGGCCCGATGACCCCCCTCGCCATCACGGGCGCCCGCGTCATCGATCCCGCCACCGGCCATGACGCCGTCACCAACATCCTGCTGCGCGACCGCATCATCGCCGGCCTGGGCAACCACCGGCCCCCGGCCGATGCCGACATCATCGATGGCCGCGGCCTTGTCCTCGCCCCCGGCCTGATCGACACCGGCGTGTTCCGCGCCGACCCGGCCGCCTGCCACGCCGGCGGCATCACCCGCATCGTGCTGATGCCCGATCAACGCCCGCCGCTCGATGACCCGGCGCTCGTCGCCTTCGCCCAGCAGATGGGCAAGCCTGACGTCTGGGTGCATCCGCTGGTCGCTGCCACGCGCGGCCTCGCCGGGCAGGAACTTGCCGAAATCGGCCTGGGGCAGGCGGCGGGCGCGGTGGGCGTGGCGACCGGGCGCAGCGGCATCGCCAGCAGCGCCGTCATGCACCGCTTGCTCGCCTATTCGCGCGCCTTTGACATGGTCGTGGTCGCCCATGCCGAGGACACGGCGCTGACCGCCGGCGCCGTGGCGACCGAAGGCGATTATGCGACGCGGCTCGGCCTGGCCGCCGCCCCGGCCTTTGCCGAAAGCCTCGCCGTCGCCCGCGACATCCGCCTTGCCGAAGCCACCGGCGCCCGGCTGCATTTGCGCCAGGTGACAACGGCGGAGGCGCTCGGTCTCGTCCGCGCCGCCCAGGCGCGCGGCGTGCGGGTGACGGCGGGGGTGACGCCGGCACATTGGCTGCTCGGCGAAACCGCCGTCGCTGGTTTCCGCTCCTTTGCCCGCCTGTCACCGCCGCTGCGCAGCGATGAAGACCGGCGTGCTGTGGCGGCGGCGATTGCGGATGGCACGATATCGGTGATCGCGTCGGGCCATGATCCGCGCACCCAGGAGGACAAGCGCCTGCCGTTTGCCGATGCCCTGCCCGGCATGGCGGGGGCGGAAACTCTGCTGGCGCTGGCGCTGTCATTGGTGCGGGATGGCACGCTGACTCTGGCGGCGGCGCTGAAAACCATGACAGCCGCCCCGGCCGCCTTGTTCGGCCTGCCCGGCGGCACGTTAAGCCTGGGCTCACCCGCCGACCTTATGCTGTTCGATCCGGTGGCGCCGTGGCGCATCGTCGGCGACAAATTCGTTGGCGCCGGCAATACGCCGTTCGATGGCCTGCCGGTGCAGGGCCGGGTGGTGATGACGGTGAAGGGCGGGGATGTGGTTTGGCGCGCGTAAGATTTCTTCTGGTCGGTCTGGTGGCGGTGTGGCCCGCGCCGGGGCTTGCCGCCAAGCCGGTGCCACCGGCGATCGCCGCGCCGGCACCGGCCCCGCCGCCCAGCGTGCGCGCCGGCGTGGAATTATGGCGCGCCGGCGATTGGGCCGGGGCGGTGGCGATGTGGCAGCCCTTTGCCACCGCTGGCGACGCCGATGCGATGTTCAACATCGGCCAAGCCTATAAGCTCGGCAGGGCCGTGCCCAAGGATGCGATGCAGGCGCGGGACTGGTATCGCCGCGCCGCGATGAAGGGCCATCGCCCGGCGCAGGCCAATCTGGGGATATTGCTGTTCCAGGCCGGCGAAAAGCCCGAGGCGGTGCGCTGGTTGAAACAGGCCGCCGATGCCGGTGAAATGCGGGCGCAATATGTGCTGGGGGTGGCGAGCTGGAACGGCGACGGGGTGCCGCGCAGTCTGGTGCTGGCCTATGCCTATCTGGCGCGCGCCTCCGCCCAGGGCCTGCCCGAAGCGACAACGGCGCTGGGCAATCTGACGACGATCATCGCGCCGCAGGAACGCGCCAATGGCTGGGAAGTCGCAGTCAGCCTCGCCGCCAGCAAAGGCGTGCCGCCGCAATTCGCCGCCGGGGCACCGGCGCGGGCGGTGGTTTTGAAACCGATGCCGGCGCCGGCCGACAGCGCGCCGCTGGTGCCGGCGTTCAGCCGGGACCAGGTGATCAAGCCGGCGCCGCCGCCTGCCGCGCCGCCGCCCGCCGCGCCGCCGCCCGTAGTGGCGATGGTCGCGCCG
>JANYCM010000305.1 GCA_025360285.1 Sphingomonadales bacterium | reverse complement strand
GGAATGGCGGTCACCGATAGCGGGCCCAGACGATCCAGCAGCGCCTGGAAATCGCCGACGATCGCGTCGAACGCCGCCTCGTCGAAACCGACCAGGTCCATCTTGTTCACCGCCAGCACGACATGGCGGATGCCGATCAGCTTCGCGATATAGCTGTGTCGCCGCGTCTGGGTCAGCACGCCCTTCCTCGCATCGACCAGCACGATGGCGGCATCGGCGGTGGAGGCGCCGGTGACCATGTTGCGGGTATATTGTTCATGGCCCGGGCAGTCGGCGATGATGAACTTGGCGCACGGCGTCGCAAAGAAGCGATAGGCGACATCGATGGTGATGCCCTGTTCGCGCTCCGCCGCCAGACCATCGACGAGCAGCGCGAAATCGATCGCCTGGCCCTGTGTGCCGACGCGCTTGCTGTCCGCTTCTAACGCGCTCAACTGGTCATCAAAAATCTGTTTCGAATCATAGAGCAGCCGGCCGATCAGCGTCGATTTGCCGTCATCGACCGAACCGCAGGTGATGACCCTGAGCAGCGGTTTGGCCTGTTGGTCGGCCAGATAGGCGGCGATGTCGCTGGCAATCAGCGGGTCGGGGGCAAAGCCGGCCATCAGAAATAGCCCTCCTGCTTCTTCTTCTCCATGCTCGCCGCCTGGTCATGATCGATGGCGCGGCCCTGGCGCTCGGACGTGGTGGTCAGCAGCATTTCCTGGATGACCTGGGGCAGGGTGGTGGCGCTGCTCTCGACGGCACCGCTGAGCGGATAACAGCCCAAGGTGCGAAACCGCACTGACCGCGTTTCCGGTATCCGCCCATTCAAAGGAAACCGATCATCATCGACCATGATGATCAGGCCATCCTGTTCAACCACCGGCCGCGGTGCCGCCAGGTAAAGATCAACAATTTCGATGCCTTCTTGCAGGACATATTGCCAGATATCGAGCTCGGTCCAGTTCGATATCGGGAACACCCGCATCGACTCGCCGCGGTTGGTGCGGGCATTGTAGAGGTGCCACAATTCCGGCCGCTGCGCCTTGGGGTCCCAGCGGTGGTTATGGTCCCGAAAGCTGAAGATGCGTTCCTTGGCGCGGCTCTTTTCCTCGTCACGCCGGGCACCGCCGAACGCCGCGTCGAATTTGTAATGGTCCAGCGCCTGCTTCAGCCCTTGCGTCTTCCACAAATCGGTATGGACGGCGGAGCCATGGTCGAAGGGGTTGATGCCCGCGGCCTTGGCCTCGGGATTCTGCCAGACCAGCAGGTCCATGCCGGCTTCGCGCGCCGCCGCTTCGCGCAGCGCATACATCGCCCGGAACTTCCACGTCGTATCGACGTGCAGCAGCGGGAAGGGCGGCGGCGCCGGGTAGAACGCCTTTTTGGCCAGATGCAGCATGACGGCCGAATCCTTGCCGATCGAATAGAGCATCACCGGCCGCTGCGTCTCGGCAATTGTCTCGCGCAGGATATGGATGCTTTCGGCCTCAAGCCGCTGCAAATGGGTCAGGCGCGGTGTCATTGGGGGGTCATAGCAGGCGATGGCGGCGATGGGCGCGCAAAAAACTTGGGGCTTCAAAGGTTGTGGTTTCAGCAATGTTGCGGCGCCCGGATGCCGCAGACCCTTTCGCCGCGCCGCGCGCCGCGCCATATGGCGGCGATGATCAGCATCACCCTCAATGGCGACACCCACCGCCTGGCCAGCGGTACCAGCGTCGCCGGCCTGCTCACCAGTCTCAATCTGGATGCCGGCAAGGTGGCGGTGGAGCGCAACCTTGAGATCGTGCCGCGATCGACGTTTGCGGACGTGCTGCTGGCGGGCGGCGACCGGCTGGAAATCGTGCATTTCGTCGGCGGCGGTCAGGATGATGGCGATGCCAGGGACGATAGTTGGGAAGTCGCGGGGCGCATATTCACCTCCCGGCTGATCGTCGGCACCGGCAAATACAAGGATTTCGCCCAGAATGCCGCGGCGCTGGAAGCCTCAGGGGCGGAAATCGTCACCGTTGCGGTGCGGCGGGTGAATGTCATCGACCGCAGCCAGCCGATGCTGACCGACTTCATCGATCCGAAACGCTATACCTACCTGCCCAACACCGCCGGCTGCTTCACCGGCGACGATGCGGTGCGCACCCTGCGACTGGCGCGGGAGGCCGGCGGCTGGAACCTCGTCAAGCTGGAAGTGCTCGGCGAAGCCCGCACGCTGTATCCGGACATGGCCGAAACGCTGCGGGCGACCGAAGTGCTGGTCAAGGACGGCTTTGATGTCATGGTCTATTGCGCCGATGATCCGATCGCCGCGAAGAAACTGGAGGATTTGGGCGCCTGCGCGATCATGCCGCTCGGCTCGCTCATCGGTTCGGGCCTTGGCATCCAGAACCCGGTGACGATCCGCATGATCATCGAAGGCGCCAAGGTGCCGGTGCTTGTCGATGCCGGCGTCGGCACTGCGTCGGATGCGGCGGCGGCGATGGAACTGGGCTGCGCCGGCGTGCTGATGAACACCGCGATTGCCGAGGCCAAGGACCCGGTGCTGATGGCGCGGGCGATGAAGCTTGGCGTCGAAAGCGGCCGCCTGGCCTATCGCGCCGGCCGGATGGCGAAGCGGCGCTATGCGGACCCAAGCTCGCCGTTGGCCGGACTGATCTGACGCCTCATGGGACCGGTTGGCTTGGCCGGAAGTTGACGAAAGTCACTGTTTGATGGTTGCGTGATATTTGGCGGCCCGCATGACGGTGCCCTGGGTTGATGGAAGCCGCGCACGATGCGCTGATGTGGCTGGAAGTTGACGAAAGTCACCGTCTGGATGGATGTCATGTCGCGGCCGGCATGATGGCGTCGCGCCTGATTGTCGGTTCAACTGTTGCAAAGAGCGGCCGTGGTGATCTTGTAACCAATTTGGCTCGAAATGTCGAGTCGTAATTGTCCGGCGTTGGCGCCGGTCACGGCAAAAGGGGATTTTCAACGCATGACCGACACCAGCCCAGCCTATGACGATGTCGTCCTCGGCCGCCGCAGCATCCGCGGCTTCAGGCCCGATCCGGTGCCAAAGGCACTTGTCCGCGACATCATCGCGCTGGCCATGCGGGCGCCGTCGTCGCTCAACACCCAGCCGTGGAATTTCACTGTCGTCGCCGGCGCGCCGCTCGATCGCATCCGCGCCGGCAATACCGAACGCAATCTGGCCGGCGTGCCGTCGTCGCGGGAATTTCGCGGCGGCGGCGATTATGCCGGGGTGCACCGCGACCGCCAGATCGAGATCGCCAAGCAATTGTTCGGCGCCATGGGTATCGAGCGCGACAACAAGGAAAAGCGGCTCGATTGGGTGCTGCGCGGCTTTCGCCAGTTCGATGCGCCGGTATCGATCGTCATCACCTATGATCGCGCGATCCATGGCAGCGACATTGGCCCGTTCGATTGCGGCGCCGTCACCAATGCCCTGGTCAACGCCGCCTGGTCCCGCGGCCTCGGCTGCGTCATCAACAGCCAGGGCATCATGCAATCGCCGGTGGTACGCGAACACGCCGGGATTGCCGAGGATCAGGTCATCATGATCTGTGTGGCGATGGGCTGGCCGGACGACAGTTTTCCAGCGAATGCGGTGGTTTCAAATCGCAAGTCGGTGGATGAGGCGGCGGTGTTTGTCGGGTTCGAGGATTAAGGAACTTTACCCCGCAGCGAATCGTCATGCTGAACGTGTTTCAGCATGACGAATGTTCATCTCAAGATGGCTGCGCCAAAATCCCGATCACATCGGCATAAAGCGCCCGCTTGAACGGCACCGCCATATCCACCAACGAATCGACGACGGCCCAGCGCCAGGCCTTGAATTCGGGCTGTTTCTGGTCGATCGCCACGTCCGCATCGGTGCCCAAAAACTTCATCGCGAACCATTTCTGGCGCTGTCCGGCATAGCGGCCCTTCCAGATCGTGCCGACCATGTCCGCCGGCAGGTCATAATAATGCCAGTCAGGGGTT
>JANYCM010000273.1 GCA_025360285.1 Sphingomonadales bacterium | reverse complement strand
ATAGAGCTTGTCGCCGCCTGCATATTCGAGCGCGACGCAGTCGTGAGGCGCCTTGCCGACCTTGATCGAGGTCAGTCCTTCGTAGCGGGCGACGCCATGGTCGGCGTGAACGACGAGATCGCCGGGAGTGAGGGTGGCGAGTTCGGAGAGGAAGGCGTCGGCGGATTTGCGGCGCTTCTTGCGGCGGACGAGACGGTCGCCGAGCATGTCCTGTTCGGTCAGTACCAGCAGCGACGATTTGGGCTCGCTGCGGGTGAAGCCATGTTCGAGCGGCACGACAGTCAGCGCGACCTGGCCTTTGGCGGTCAGCCCCAGCGATTCCTGCCAACTGTCGGCGACGCCCAACGCAGCAATGCCTTCATCGGCGAGCAAACCGCGCAGCCGTTCGCGGGCACCGTTCGAGTAACTGGCCAGGATCACCCGATCGCCGGCCTTGCGGCGATCATCGATATGCGCCTTGATCGCGCCATAGACCGGCGATCCGCCGGCGGCCTGGGCGATGCGTTCCGGGGCGAAATCTCGCGCCGGATCGGCATCGCAATCGATGGTGTTCAGCGTGCCATCGGGGACACCGAACGGCGAGGCAAGGTGGACGGCGCGGGCCTTCAGCAGTGCCGCCCATTCGTCCGCACCCAGATACAGCGCATGCGGCGGCAGCGGGCGATAACTGCCCTTTTTGCCGGAAAGCGCCGCGGTGCGGTTGTCGTGATAATCGGCGATGGCGGCAAAGCGATCCTCGGCGGCCTTTTCGGCACCGGCCTCGCGGACGATTACGGCGCCCGGCCCCAGATAGTCGAACACCGTTGCCAGGTCCGGTTCGAACAGCGGCAACCAATGCTCCATGCCGGCCAGTCGCCGGCCATCGCTGACCGCTTCATACAGCGGATCACCAGTGGCGGTGGCGCCAAAGCGTTCGAGATAGCCCGCCCGGAAGCTGCGGATGCGGTCTTCATCGAGCAGCACTTCGCTGACCGGCAACAGGGTGAAGCCTTCCGCCTGGCCCAGCGTGCGCTGGCTGGCCGGGTCGAATTTGCGCAAGGTTTCGATCTCGTCGCCGAAAAAATCGAGGCGCAGGGCATGGTCCGAACCCGCCGGCATCAGATCGAGCAGCGAACCGCGCACCGCATATTCGCCGGCCTCCACCACCGTATCGGTGCGGACATAGCCATTGGCAGCGAGTTTCCTGGCCAGCGCATCGCGGTCGATGCGGGTGCCAGCGGCGATGTGCGCCGTCAGTGCGGCAATGCGCGCTGGCGGCAGGGTGCGCTGCGTCATGGCGTTGATGGTGGTCACCAGCAGTTGCGCGCCTTTCGGCCTGGCCTCCAGCGCCGACAGCGCGGCCAGCCGTTCCGCCGCCACGCGCAGGCCGGGGGAGGCGCGGTCATAGGGCAGGCAATCCCAGGCCGGCAGCGTCAGCACTTCGATTTCGGGGGCGAAATAGCCCGCCGCCTCGGCCAGCGCCCGGGCGCTGGTGTCGTCCGCCGCAATGAACACGGCGCGGCCACCCCCGGCGCGCACCGCGCCGTCCTTGTTGAAAACGGCACGCGCGACATCTGCCATCAGCCAGGGCAGGAAGCCGGGGGCACAGCGGGCCAGCGTCAGCGGCGAGGTGGCGGCAACGAAACGACGCAGGTCGATCACAGTCTTCCCTCGCCCGCTTGCGGGACAGGCGAGAGACGCACCTCCTGGCGCGGCCCGGGTGAGGGGGTTCTTCTTGCGTCGGCACTGGCAGCACCCTCACCTGCCGTGCTGAAGCGCGAGTCGCCTCTCCCGCCAACGGGAGAGGGATGAAGATCAGCGCATCGTGACGGAAACATAATCAAGCTTTTTCAGGGCCTCCAGCATCGGGCCATGGAATGCTTCGGGCACCGCGATCGTCCCCATCGCCCAGCCCATGACATCGACATCCTGTTCATCGAGCAGCGCTTCGAACCAGCGCAGTTCGGCATCATCCCAACCCGCGGCATAGCGATCGGCAAAGCCGCCGATCATCAGATCGGCCTCGCGCGTGCCGCGGTGCCAGGCGCGGAAACGCAGGCGGCGCAGCCGGTGATCATGGGTGATCGCGTCGTTCGCGGCGTCCATCGGAAACTCCAATGCGGAAAAGCCACGACTCCGTTTCAATACGGCGGCGCGGCAGCTATCGTCTGCTTAGTCATGCGACCCGCCATTCTCAACCCGCTGTTCACGGAAACCGCCGCGCTCAAGGGCGTCGGCGCCGCGCTGGTGCGGCAATTGGCCCGGCTGAAACTGCGCCGCGCGCTCGATCTGGTGTTTCACCTGCCAATCATGGCGATCGACCGGGTGCAGGTTGACCAGATTGACGAATCGCTGGTCGGCCGGCCGATCGTCGTGGTGCTGACCATCGTGCGGCATGACAGCGGCGGCCCGCGCAGTCCCTTGCGCGCCCGCGCTGTCGATGCCGGCGGGCAATGGGTCGATCTGGTGTTCTTTGGCCAGTCGGGGGCCTGGGCGCGGTCGAAACTGCCGACCCAGCAACAGCGGCGGATCACCGGCAAATTGGACCGCTATGGGCAATCGCTCCAGATCAGCCATCCCGAAATTGCCCTGCCCGATGACGCCATGGGGCCGATGCTTCGCGAACCGGTCTATCCGCTGACCGAGGGCGTCAGCAATCGCCGCATGGGCCAGATCATCGCGCTGGCACTGGAACGCGCGCCGGACCTGCCCGAATGGATCGAACCCAGCGTCCTCGAACGCCAGCAATGGCTGCCGTGGCGCGCCGCGCTGACGGCAGCGCATGATCTGCAGGGGGAGGGCAAGGCCAAGGACCGGCTGGCCTATGACGAACTGCTGGCGAACCAACTGGCGCTGCTGCTGGTGCGGCGCGACACGCGGATGCGCCGCGGCCGGGCGCTGGCCGGTGATGCCCGGTTGACCGCGCCGCTGATCGCCGCGCTGCCCTGGACGATGACCGGGGCGCAGCAACGCGTGCTGGCGGAAATCACCGGCGATATGGCGCAATCCTCGCCGATGCTGCGGCTGGTGCAGGGCGATGTCGGATCGGGCAAGACGCTCGTCGCGCTGCTGGCCATGCTGACGGCGGTGGAGGCGGGGGCGCAGGCGGCGTTCCTCGCCCCGACCGAAATCCTGGCGCGGCAGCATTTCGCGACCATCACCAAATTGCTCGGCGCCCTGCCGGTGCGCGTCGCCATCCTGACCGGGCGCGACAAGGGCAAGGTGCGGGCGGACATACTCGACGACCTGGCCATGGGGCGGATCGACATATTGATCGGCACCCACGCGATCTTCCAGGAAGCGGTGGACTATCACGATCTCGGCCTTGTCGTTGTCGATGAACAGCATCGTTTCGGCGTGGCGCAGCGGCTGCTCCTCGCTGGCAAGGGCAAATCGCCGCCGCATCTGATCGCCATGACCGCAACGCCGATCCCGCGCAGCCTGGCGCTGACCAATTATGGCGAAATGGACGGCTCGCAGATCGATGAACTGCCGCCCGGCCGGCAGCCGATTGAAACCCGCGTGATGGCGGGGGACCGGCTGGACGAGGTAGTCGATGCCCTGGGCCGGCACCTCGCGGCCGGCGGCCAGGCCTATTGGGTCTGCCCGCTGGTCGAAGGCAGCGAGACCGGCGACGAGGCAGCGGCGGAACTACGCGCCACCATGCTCAAGGCGCGCTTCGGGGCGGGTGTCGGCCTGGTCCATGGCAGGATGAAGCCGGCCGAAAAGGATGCGGTGATGGCGGACTTTTCGGCCGGCGCCCTGGGCTTGCTGGTCGCCACCACCGTCATCGAAGTTGGGGTCGATGTGCCCAACGCCACCTTGATGATCATCGAGGCAGCGGAGCGTTTTGGCCTGGCGCAATTGCATCAGCTGCGCGGCCGGGTCGGGCGCGGCGCCGGGCGATCGGTCTGCCTGTTGCTGCGCGGCGGCGATCTGTCCGAAACCGCCAAGGCGCGGTTGAAGCTGATGCGCGAAACCAATGATGGCTTTCGCATCGCCGAGGAGGATTTACGGCTGCGCGGCGCCGGCGAGATTCTGGGCACGCGGCAATCAGGGGAGGCGGCGTTCCGGCTGGCCGATCCCGAACGCACCGCCAAATTTGTCGGCATGGCGCGCGACGATGCGCGGCTGCTGCTCGATCGCGATGGCGGGCTGGATGGCCCGCGCGGCCAGGCGGCGCGGACACTTTTGTATCTGTTCGAACGCGATGCCGGGGTGGCGCTGCTGCGATCGGGGTAGCATAAGGGCGGCGCCGGTCACCGGCACGGAAAGGTCTGCCCGATGCGGCGTATTGCCGGGCTATTGTTGTTTTTGCTTGCCGCCTCTGCGCGGGCCGATGACGGCGGCACGCTGGGCGCGGCGGTCGCCGCCTATACGGCGCGGGATTATGGCGCGGCGCAGGCGGCGCTGCGGCCGCTGGCCGATCGCGGCTCGGTGGTGGCGGAAACCCTGCTTGGTGTCATGGCGTCGCGGGGGCTGGGTGTGGCGGCTGATCCGGCGACGGCGGCGGCCTGGTGGCTGCGCGCGGCCCGCCATGGCTATGGCCCGGCACAACTGGCGCTGGCCAAGGCGCTGGCCACAGGCAACGGCGTGACGCGCGATCCGGCCGCCGCCTGGGTATGGGCGCGGCTGGCGGCGGCCGGCGGCGGCCCGGCGGCGACCGCAGCGACGGCGCTGGCGGCGCAATTGCGCACGGGCTTCGATACGCCGGCACTGGCAGCGCTGGAGGCCCGCCGGGCGGCGTGGCGGGCGTTGCCATAAGCTGATCTCAGCAGGAATCACGCTAAGGGCAGTCGAAAACCACTTACTCCCCGTTGACGCTGCGCGTCGCCTGACGGCTGCGGGGAGGAAGTGACTTATTCGTGTCTGGCGTTCTCACTCTTAATCACCGCTGTCACCGCCGCCCCCACCATCACTCCAATCGCCACTCGCGCCGCCGCCGCCGAAATCACCGCCGCCGGGATGAAATGATGTGTCGTGGGGCGCTTCGTCCCTGTCCCGCAGGCCGTCGGCGCCGGGGATGACCAAGTCATGGTCAGGGCGATAGCCTTCGAAAACCGTCGGCGCCGGGTCCGCCGGCCGTCGCGGGCGCAGCAACAGCGCCAGCAGCAGCGCGGCCAGGATGATGATGACGATGATCATGGCCCGGCCGACGCCGCCGGATCAGCTCGCCGGAGGTTCGTCACCCGGTTCGGGCGGGCGCACCTTGGGTTTGAAGATGCCCGCCGGATCGCGATACGCCACATAGGCGAACCAGGCGAACAGCGCGAAGAGCAAAAGGACGAAACCGAGGATCTTGGCCATGGCGACAGGTTAACCAATACGGGCCAACAACGCGAGAGCCTCAACCGAACTTGTTGTCGCGGGGGAAGCCGGTTGGCGGCATCCGGCCGGCGCTGCCGCGGGCGCCCTTCCAGAAGCTCAGGTCGCTTTCGGTGCGGGTCCGCGCGCTGGTGCCGCCCATCGCCCAACTGAGTCCTTCAGCCATGACAAAGCTGCGGGCGTCGGCGAGGCCGCCATCCTTGTAGCGTTGCAGGGTGACGCCCTGACCGCGCGCCATCACCGGCAGGTCGGCCAGATCGAACACCAGCAATTTCCGGTTGTCGCCGATCACTGCGACCATGTCGTCGCCGGGTGGCAGCACGCGGATCACCGATAATTTGGCCCCGGCCTTCAGATTGACCACCTGCCGGCCCTTGCGGGTTTCGGCCAGTATATCGCCCGCCTCGACGACAAAGCCCCGCCCGTCGCTGGCGGCGAGCAGCAGTTTCGCCTCGGGCTTCCACACCGACAGCACGGTGATCTCGGTGCCTTCGCCCAGATCGATCATCAGCCGCAGTGGTTCGCCAAAGCCGCGCCCGCCGGGCAATTTGTCGGCCGCCAGCGTGTAGAAACGCCCATCACTGGCGGCGACCATGATCTTGTCGGTGGTGAAGGCGTGAAAGGCAAAGGCCGGGCCATCGCCTTCCTTGAACTTGATGGCGTCGCCGGCGGTCAAGTCGCTGTGCCCCTTCAGGGCGCGCACCCAGCCTTTTTGCGACGCGATGATGGTCAGCGGTTCCTTGTCGATCATCTCTTCAAGGCTGATCATCCTGACATCGGGCGCCGCCTCGATGCTGGTACGGCGCGCGCCGAGCGCAGTTTCCGGGCCATAGAGCGCGCGGATATCGGCAAGCGCCGTCGCCAGGCGCGCCGTCTGTTCGGCCGGGCTGGCGATCAGCGCGCGGAGGCCCTTGGCCTCCTGCGTCAGCGCCTGGTTCTCCTTGTTGATCTCGAACTCTTCCAGCTTGCGCAGCGACCGCAGCCGCATGTTGAGGATGGCTTCGGCCTGGGTCTCGCTCAGGTCGAAGGCGGCAATCAGCCCCTGCTTGGCGTCATCCTCCTCGCGGATGATGCGGATGACTTCATCAAGGTTGAGATAGGCCTTGAGCAGCCCGCCGAGGATTTCCAGCCGTGCCTCGATCTTGTCGAGCCGGTATTGCGACCGGGCCACCAGCACGACACGCTGATGCACCAGCCATTTGGCGATGACCGATTTCAGCGACAGCACCCCCGGACGGCCATGATCGAGCACGTTCATATTGAGCGGCACGCGCACTTCCAGGTCGGTCAGCTTGAACAGGCTTTCCATCAGCACGGCGGGATCGACGTTGCGCGACCGGGGGTTGATGATGATGCGCACCTGTTCGTCGCTGTGATCGTCAATATCGCCCAGGATCGGCAGCTTCTTGTCGGCGACCAGTTCGGCCAGCGCCTCGATCAGCTTGCCTTTGACGACCTGATACGGAATTTCGGTCACTTCAATATGATAGGTGCCGCCCTTTTCATCGACGCGGTGCCAGCGGGCGCGCAGCCGGAAACTGCCGCGGCCGGTGGCATAAGCCTCGGCGATGCCGGCGGCGGGTTCGACACAGATGCCGCCGGTGGGGAAATCCGGGCCCTTCACCCAGCGCAGCAGATCGGCATCGCTGAGGTCCGGGTCGGCCAGCAGGCCCATCGCGGCATCGAGTATTTCGGCGGCATTGTGCGGCGGGATGCTTGTCGCCATGCCGACGGCGATACCCGACGAACCATTGGCGAGCAGATTGGGGAACATGCCGGGAAAAACCTCCGGCTCCTCCTCCTCGCCATTGTAGGTGGCGCGGAATTCGACGCTGGCCTCGTCAAGCCCGTCCATCAACAGCGTCGCGGCGCGGGTCAGTCGCGCCTCGGTATAGCGCATGGCGGCGGCGTTATCGCCGTCGATATTGCCGAAATTGCCCTGGCCGTCGATCAGCGGGTAACGCAGCGCGAAATCCTGGCTGAGGCGGACCAGCGCGTCATAGATCGATTGATCGCCGTGCGGGTGATATTTCCCCATCACATCGCCGACGACGCGTGCCGATTTCTTGTAGGCCGAGCCGGGATCGAGCCGCAGCAGCCGCATGCCCCACAGGATGCGGCGGTGCACCGGCTTCAGGCCATCGCGCAGATCGGGCAGCGAGCGGGCGGTAATGGTGGACAGCGCATAGAC
>JANYCM010000214.1 GCA_025360285.1 Sphingomonadales bacterium | reverse complement strand
TGCCAATGATCGACTGGTCGGCGTCATCACCGTCGATGATGTCGTTCACATCATTCAGGAAGAAGCCGGGGAGGATGTCCTCAAACTGTCCGGCGCCGGTGATGGCGATTTGAACGAGCCGATCTTTGATACGTTCAAGGTCCGCGTTGTCTGGTTGATCATCAACCTGGGAACCGCCGTTCTGGCTGCCGGCGTCATCGGCGCCTTTGAAGGCACCATCCAGCAGATGGTGACGCTGGCGGCGCTGATGCCGATCGTTGCCTCGATGGGCGGCAATGCCGGCACCCAGACGATGGCGGTGGCGGTGCGGGCGCTGGCCACCAACCAGCTGACCGAATCGAACAACCGCCGGGCGATCTGGCGCGAAGTCCGCATCGCGCTGATGAACGGCGCCACGCTGGCGGCGCTGATCGGGTTGGGCGTCGCCCTGCTGTTTCACAGCCCGGTGCTGGGGCTGGTCATCGCCGCGGCCATGATGATCAACAATCTCGTCGCTGGCCTGGCCGGCATGTTGATCCCGCTCGGCCTGGAACGCGCCGGCGTCGATCCGGCGGTGTCATCGGCGGTGTTCGTGACAATGTGTACCGATATCATGGGCTTCCTCGCCTTTCTGGGCCTCGCGACGCTGGTCGGGGTCAAGGCCCTAAGCTGAAAGGCGCTCAGCTGACATGCTGCACCTGACCAAGGTGGCCGTTGGCTGCCCCGATATCGAAACCCTCGTCCGCCTGCAGCACGAACGCTGGGGCGATGCACCCTGCTCGCTGACCCGCTTCATGCCAAAACGCGCCGATGAACTGATCGGCGGTTCATTGTTCTGGATCATCCGGCACCGGCTGGTGGCGCGCCAGCCCATCTTGTCGCTCACTATGGTCACCACCGAATGGGGCGAAAAATGCCGCATCGGCTATGGGTCGGCACCGATCCCGGTGGCGGCGGTGCCGCGCCGCGCCCATCAGGGCTGGCGCTATTTCGACGCCGACGATGCCCCCGCCGATCTCAGCGCCGCCGATGCCGCCGGTGAAGCGCTCCCTGTCGGGATGGTGCGCGAATTGCAATCGCTGTGGCTGATGTAGCTGTGGCTGATGTAGCTGTGGCTGATGTAGCGGCCGGGCCAGGCGTCAAACAAATGCACCTGTCAGCGCAGCCGCTTGACCAGTTCCCAGCGCTTGGTGCGCAGGAAGGTCAGGTGATAGCCACCCAGCGGGGCGCGGCTGAGCAGCACCTTGTCGCCGACATGCACATTGGGCATCCCGACAGTTTCGATCTGGCGCCACAATTGGCCGTTTTCGAGCAGGAAGACCCCCTGCCCAGCGCGGTTGGTGAATACTTCGGTGACGCTGGTTTCGATTTCCTGGATTTCAGCGGGATCCGGGGCAAAGCGCGCCTTGCCGCGTGACGCGACGGCTTCGGCGCCAAAGGCCTCGCGCTTGGCTTCGGCGGCGGCGGCAGCATCGGCGATCGCCTTGACGCGCGCTGCCTCGGCGGCAGCAGCGGCTTCCGCGGCGGCAATGCGCGCCGATTCGGCGGCGCGCTTGGTGCCGGCGGCGCGGGCTTCGGCCGAACTCGCCGCCACGGCCTTGTCATAACAGGCCAACCGGTCGGCATCACGGGCGATGACGGCGCAGGCGATCAGATCGGCATTCGCCACCTGGGCGCGCACCGGGGTGGCGCCGGCGGCCAGGGCAATCGCAACAAGGGACATCGGGGACATACGCATGACAGGACCTTTCACAGCCCGGACATGATAGCCGGGCATGGCATCGGATTGAAACATGCTATCTGCTTCCTCGTCATCCCAGCGCCTGCCGGGATGACGGGGTTGGTGCTGCTGCGAGCGCGCCCTGCCCGACCAATCCGGCGATGGCGTTTGCCGCCAATGTCTGGCGACTTGACGCGTGACTGTCTGATTGCGATAAGACAGTCATGTTTTCGCCGGACCGCCCTATCTACCGCCAGATTCGCGATCGCATCGTCGAACGCATCCTGGCGGCCGGCGATGGCGCGTTGCTGCCGTCGGTTCGCGCCCTTGCCGCCGAAGCCGGGGTCAACCCGTTGACCGTCGCCAAGGCCTATCATGACCTGCAGGCCAGCGGGTTGGTCACCGCCAAGAAAGGCGTCGGCCTGTTCGCCGCCGCTGGCGCAGCAACCGACCTGTTGAAGGCCGAACGCGCCGTGTTCATCGCCGAAGAATGGCCGCGGGTGCGCGCCCGCATCGACCGGCTGGGCCTGTCGGCAGCGGATTTGTTCGAACGGGCGTAAGGGCCGCAAGGGGCCAAGCATATCATTAGTGCTTTTCCCTCCCCGTTGATGCTTCGCGTCGCCTAACGGCTGCGGGGAGGGAAGAATTGCACTACCCCGCCATCGCCTGCCACATCGCCACCGCCAGGTTGAACGCCCGCAGGTCACCCGTCGTCGTCGAAGCCATCTTGTTCATTGCATAGGCAAAGGTTGTGCGGGCCTTCAGGTCATTGATGACCAGGGACCCGCCATAGCCGCCCCAATAGCAGCATTGGTCATTGGGCATCGGGGTCAGGCCGCCGGCCAGGCCATAACCAAGACCATAATGCACATCCATGCCGAGCACGAGATCATCACCGCGGATCTGGGATTCCAGCGCGCGCCGCACTCCGGCTTCGGACAGGATGCGCTTGCCCTTCGACACGCCGCCATTGGCCACCAACGTCTGGATTTCGGCGACCGAGCGGGCGTTGCCCTGGCCGTTGGCGGCGGGGATTTCGGCGGCGCGCCACGCCCGCGTGCGGGTTTCACGCGGGTCGATCGCCGGGTTGGTCGCCATATTGGCGGTCAGCGGGCGATCACTGATATTGGCGATGCTGCCGCCGGGTGGCGGCGGGATCAGATCGGCGACACGGGCGTCCTCGCTGGCCGGCAGGCCGATGTGGAAATCCGCCCCCAGCGGCTCGGCGATTTCGGTGCGGAACACCGTGCCCAGGCTGGCCCCGGCGATGCGCCGCACCACTTCGCCGACCAGAAAGCCCTGGGTGATGGCGTGATAGCCCGGCGCCGTGCCGGGTTCCCAGAACGGCGCCTGGGCGGCGAGCAAGCTCGTTACCTTGTCCCAATCATACATGTCGGTCTTGGTCATGGTGTCGGCAAAGCCCGACAGGCCGGCGCTGTGCGACATCAATTGCGCCACCGTGACGCCCGCCTTGCCATTGGCGGCGAATTCCGGCCAGTAATGCGCCACCGGCCGGGCGAAATCGAGTTCACCGCGATCGGCGAGGAGCAGCGCGGTCAGCGCCGTCATCGTCTTGGTTGTCGAATAGACGTTGACGATCGTGTCCTTTTCCCAGGGCCGGGTGCGCTCCGCATCGGCATGGCCGGCCCAGAGATCGACGACCGTTTCACCCTCGAGCGTCGCGCAGAAGCTGGCGCCGACATCGCCATCACCGGCAAAATTGGCGGCAAAGGCATCGCGCACGGCATCGAAGCGCGGGTTGGTGAAGCCATGGATTTCGGTCATCTCGGCACTTTCCTCGGGGTCAAATCGGGATATCGGCGGGCAGCGGCGAGGCGCCGACCAATTGTTCATAGCGTTTCAGGGCATAGCGATCGGTCATGCCGGCGATGAAATCCGCGACATGCCGGGCGCGTTCGGGATGGGCGGCCGGCATCGCCTCGGCCCAGTCAGCCGGCAGGGCGCGCGGATCATCAAGCAGCGCGGCGAACAGCCCGGCCACGACGAGCTTTGAGGGATCACGCAGCGCCGCGACGCGCGGGTGGCGATACATGCGATCGCGCAGAAAATCCTTCAGCACGCGGGTTTGCGCCGCCATGCTAGCCGAAAAGCCGGCGAGCGGCCGGCCGGCAGCCCGGACATCGGCCACTGATTGCGGTCGCGCCGCCGCCAGCCGTGCCCGGGTTTCGGCGAGCAGGTCATCGACCATCCGGCCGATCTGATCGCGCACCAGTTCGGGGACCAGCCGCCGCCGCGCCGTTATGCCGGGCCAGCGTGCCGTCACCGCCGCCCAGCTTGCCGCGGCGAACGGCACCGCGGCGGCGACTTCCTCGACAGTGAAGAGCCCGGCACGGATGCCATCGTCGAGATCATGATTGTCATAAGCGATATCATCGGCCAGCGCCGCCACCTGTGCCTCCAGCCCGGCATGGCTGGCGAGATCGAGCGGGAAGGCGGCATCCGCTTGGGCCATCGCCCAGCCGGGCATGAAAATCGGGCCATTATGCTTGGCCAGCCCCTCCAGCGTTTCCCAGGCAAGGTTCAGCCCATCCCAACCGGGGTAACGGGTTTCCAGCTTCGTGACGATGCGCAAGGTCTGGGCGTTGTGATCGAACCCGCCATAGGGCGCCAGCGCCGCCGCCAGCGCGTCCTCGCCGCTATGGCCGAACGGCGGGTGGCCCAGATCATGTGCCAGCGCCAGCGCCTCGGTAAGGTCCTCATCCAGCCCCAGCGCCCGCGCCAGGCTGCGGGCGATCTGCGCGACTTCCAGGCTGTGGGTCAGGCGAACGCGAAAATGATCGCCATCGGGGGCAACGAACACCTGCGTCTTATAGCGCAGCCGGCGAAAGGCGCTGGCATGGATGATGCGGTCACGGTCCCGCTGAAAGGCGGTGCGGGTGGCGGAGGCGGGTTCGGGATGCCGGCGACCGCGCGAGGCAGCGGGGTTGGTAGCGTAAATCACCACCCGTCTCCCCAAATGGGAGAGGGGTTCATAGATCGCTCTCAAACCCCGTCGTCATCACCGGCGTATCGCATACCGTCGCCGAATAGCGCGGCGCCGGCGCCGGCTGCACCACACCGCCGACCTCGATGAACGTCCCGCGCGCCGCGTTGTGCGGGTGCGCCGGCGCCTCCGCCATGCTGAGCACCGGCGCGAAGCACACATCGGTCATTTCCATGATCGCGCACCATTCATCGCGGGTCCGCGTCAGGAACAGCGCCGTCAGCTTGGCCTTCAATGGCCCCCAGGCCGACCGGTCCATCTGGGCATCGAAATTCTTGTCCTCGGCGAGGCCCGCCAGGCGGCGCAGCTCGGCATAGAATTGCGGTTCGATGCTGCCGATCGACACATATTTGCCATCAAGCGTCTCGTAGGTGTCATAGAAATGCGCCCCGGTATCGAGCATGTTGGTGCCGCGGTCATCGCTCCAGATGCCATTGGCGCGAAAACCCCAGATCATCGCCATCAAGGTCGCGGCGCCATCGGTCATCGCCGCATCGATGACCTGGCCCTGACCAGTCTTTTGGGCATGGAGCAGGGCGCTGACCATGCCAAAGGCCAGCATCATGCCGCCGCCGCCAAAATCCCCGACCATGTTAATGGGCGGCGTCGGCTTGTCACCGGCACGGCCATAGGCGTGCAGCGCGCCGGCCAGCGCGATATAGTTGAGATCATGCCCCGCCGCCTGGGCATAGGGCCCGGTCTGGCCCCAGCCGGTCATGCGGCCATAGACCAGCCGCGGATTGTCGGCGAGCAGCACATCGGGACCGAGCCCGAGCCGTTCGGTAACGCCGGGGCGAAAGCCTTCGATCAGGCCATCGGCGGTCTTGACCAGGTCGCGCACCCGCGCCTTGCCCTCCGGCGATTTCAGATCAACGCCGATCAGCCGGCGCGAGCGCAGCAGCGGATCGCGCGTGTCGATGCGCGCCCCCGGCCGGTCGATGCGGATCACCTCCGCGCCATGGTCGGCAAGCATCATCGCGGCAAATGGCCCCGGCCCGATGCCGGCCAGTTCGATGATGCGCAGGCCCGCCAGTGGTCCGGCCATGATGTATCTCCCCAAACGTCAATGCCCGCCTTCCCTGCCACGCCGGCGCGCCCGGTCAAGCCGCGATACTGTCAGGGTGTCGATTGGGCTTGACGCGCACGACTTAAATTCGATATTTCCAGAAATATGGAAACGCTGCTCGATCTCACCGTTGATCGCCTCGCCGCGCTGGCGCAGCCGCACCGGCTGGCCGTGTTCCGGCTGCTCGTCATGGCGGGGCCGGCCGGGCGCGCGGCGGGGGAGATTGCCGCAGCGATCGGCCTGCCGGCGTCGTCGCTATCCTTCCACCTGGCGCATCTGAAGCGCGTCGGGCTGGTGCGGGTCGAACGGCAAGGGCGATCGCTGCGTTACGCGGCGGATTTCGCCGTGATGCGCGACGTGGTGGGCTTTTTGACCGACAATTGCTGTGGCGGTGAAGACTGCGCGGCACCAGCAAGGAACGCCGCATGACCGTCACCATCTGGCATAATCCCAAATGCGGCACATCCCGCAACGCACTGGCGATGATCCGGGCGACGGGCGTTGACCCTGTCGTCATCGAATATCTGAAGGATGTCCCAGGCCCGGCACATCTTGCGGAGGTCGCTGCAGCGGTTGGCGGGGCAAAGGCGCTGCTGCGGGTGAAGGGCACGTCGGCCGAGGAACTGGGGCTCACTCACGCCGATGATGCGGCGATCCTCGCGGCGATGGCAGTCCACCCCATATTGATCAACCGGCCGGTGGTGTTCGGGCCAAAGGGCATCGTGCTGGCCCGACCATCGGAAAAGGTGCTGGCAGTCCTCAACGGCACCCTGCCCCCCGATTTCACCAAGGAAGACGGCGCGAAGGTCGGCCACCCGGCATGATCCGCGCCGCCACGCCGGCCGATGCCGCCACCCTTGCCGCGATCTATGCCCCCGAAGTCCTCGGCGGCACAGCGACTTTTGAATATGAAGCCCCCGATGCCGCCGACATGGCGGCGCGCCTGGCCCGTGTCACCGCCGCCGGCTGGCCCTGGCTGGTGGCGGAGCGCGGCGGCAGCATCGCCGGCTATGCCTATGCGGCGCAATTCCGCGATCGCCCGGCTTATGCGCAGACCTGCGAAAATTCGGTCTATGTCGCCGCCGGGGCCCAGCGTAGCGGCGTCGGCAAGGCATTGCTGCTGGCACTATGCGACGCTGCAAAAGCGGCAGGATTCCGCGAGATGATCGCCGTCATCGGTGACGGCGCCGGCAATCACGCCTCGATCGGGCTGCACAGCGCCTGCGGCTTCACCGAAGCCGGGCGGCTGCGTAACGTCGGGCTGAAATTCGGGCGCTGGCTCGATGTCGTCTATATGCAGCGCAGCCTGTGACGCTGTCGCGCCGGTTGGCGGCCGAGGCCCTGGGCAGCGCGTTGCTGTTCGCCACCGTCATCGGTTCGGGACTCATGGCGGAACGGCTCGCCGGCGGCAATATGGCGGTGGCGCTGCTCGGCAACACCCTGGCCACCGCGGCGATGCGGTTCGTGCTGATCACCATGCTGGGACCGGTATCGGCCACGCAGTTCAACCCGGCGGTGACGCTGGTGTTGACGCTGCGCGGCGAATTGTCGTGGCGTGAAGCCGGGCTCATCTGGCCCCGTTGACGCTTCGCGTCGCCTAACGGCTGCGGGGAGGGAGTAGTGAAGCTCACGCCCTCACCAACCCCATCATCGGCCTCACCGCCGGATCGCCGCCAAAGGTGCGCCGCACGATCAGGCCGGGATCGACGCCGAAATGCGCCGCCGCCAGCCCGGCGAACAAGGATCGCAAGTCCGCCGTCGGCCGCAGATCGCGGCCTTCATAAAGCTGCGCCGCCGCCAGCC